>CAZOCX010000008.1:0-2592 GCA_964578475.1 uncultured Gammaproteobacteria bacterium
AGAATTCGAAATCGGGCGAAGCCCGATGTTCTGAATTCTTGACCCTTCGGGCTCGTTCTTCGATAAATTTGCTCTCTCACCGTATTAGCTATACGACTCGGTCGCAAATTTATCTCCAGAACTTCGCATCTCGCTGAATTTATGAATTCACGTTTTTATTACTAGTTCAAAAACTTGCGATCTGTCCGCGGGTGAACCTGGATCACCACGATGTATGACGGTGGGTGACTTGAGATCGCGTGGATGGTGTGATATACTGCCATGCACGTATGAGCGCACTTCCCAACGACACGGAGCGAAAATTGGCAGACGCGGTCGATGAAATCAACCGTGGGGAAGCCGCCGGGTCCTTCTGGGAATCGACTGGGTTGTTTTTTTTGGAAGTCATTAAAATTGTCGTTGTCGCAGCACTGGTGATCGTGCCCATTCGGTTTTTCATTGCCCAACCGTTTTACGTGAATGGAGCGTCTATGGAACCCACATTCCATGATTTTGATTATCTGATCATCAATGAAATTGAATATCGGTTTCGTGAACCGCAACGTGGAGACATTATTGTGTTTCGGAGCCCCGAAGACGATAGCGAATTTTTTATCAAGCGTGTGATCGGACTACCCGGCGAAGAAGTCATGATTCAGGATTCGCAAATTACCATTCGAAATGATGAACACCCGACCGGCGTGATGCTAAATGAAGATTATCTTGCGTCGGGAACAGTAACGTCCGGAAATTCTTCATGGCGATTAAAAAACGACGAGTTTTTTGTCTTAGGAGATAACCGTAGTGCAAGCCTCGATGGTCGCATTTTTGGACCAACCGATCGCGATGAGATTATCGGTCGTGCGTGGGTTCGCGCCTGGCCGGTCTCCAAGTGGGACGTGTTCGAGTCCCTCACATACAATTAATGACCTTCATTTTTTAGCATATGCCGAAAGGAAAAACGCCAACGTTGCTCCGGGGGATGCGCGATATTTTACCCGAGGAGTCCGAATTGTGGTACTACGTAATCAACAAAGCAAGTAGCATTTCTCGCGACTACGGGTTTACGCAAGTAGAAACTCCGATGTTAGAACAGACCTCGTTGTTTGTTCGGGGTTTAGGAAAAGATACGGATGTCGTACAAAAGGAAATGTTTTCTTTTGAAGAAGAAGGGGAAAATCACATCACGGTTCGTCCCGAAATGACTGCGGGAATGGCGCGCGCATATATCGAACATGGTTGGTTGAATAAACCGCAGCCCGTGAAATTGTTTCAGATCGGACCCTGCTTTCGTCACGAACGTCCGCAAGCTGGACGGCATCGGCAGTTTTCGCAATGGGATATTGAAGTATTGGGTTATGACCATCCGGTCATTGATGCTGAAGTGTTAACCATGGCATATGGGTTTTTTCAAGAGCTTGGAATTCCCGTCGAAGTGCAGCTCAATAGTATTGGTACCCTAGAGTTTCGCAAAAGTTATATTCACGTATTACAAGAATACTATCGCACGCGGAAACGGAATTTATGTTTGGATTGTAAAAAACGTTTTACGCGCAATCCGTTGCGGCTACTCGACTGTAAAGTGCAGGCATGTCAAGACATGGCGTCCGACGCACCGATCATGGTAGATCACTTGGATGACACAAGCCGCAAGCGGTTTGAAAGTGTATTGGATCACTTGGATCACGCCGAGGTTCCGTATAGTTTAAATCCGCGACTCGTGCGAGGACTCGACTATTACACGCATACCGTGTTTGAGTTTTTTGCCGAGGGAGAGGAAGGAATCTCGCAAGGTGCATTGTTGTCTGGTGGTCGCTACGATGGTTTGTTGGAAGAATTGGGCGGCCGGGAGACTCCGGGGTGTGGATTTGCTGCAGGCATCGAGCGGATTGTGATGCGCATTCGCGAGCGTATGCAAAAAGGCGAATTTACGCTCCCTCTCGAATCCGTAGATTTTTATGTTGCACAACTCGGTGAACAACCCCGCAAACGCGCGCTCCACTTATTCGAACTTCTCCGTCGCGAAGGATTAAACGTGAGCCAGAATTTTTCACGGAACGGTCTCAAAGCGCAACTGTCGCAAGCCGCCAAACTGAATGCGAAGTTCACGCTCATCTTTGGTCAAAAAGAGTTAATGGATAACACGGTATTGATTCGGGATATGGAAAATGGATCTCAAGAAGTGGTCGATTTCAAAAAAATTGCTCGGGAGGCAAAGAAACGATTAGAAAAATGGATCCCGCGTAGTACGCCACCATCGAAGCCGTTAGAGGAACAATCCCATGAATCCTAAATGCATTTTTTGTAAAATTATCGCAGGAGAAATCCCGTGTGAACTCGTGGCGCGTTCCGATCAATGGGTTGCGTTTAAGGATATTCACCCCAAAGCTCGGGTGCATGTATTAGTGCTGCCGACGTCGCATATTCCAACGCTCAATGACGTCAAGGATTTGGACCAAGATTTGTTAGGCGAACTATTGATCGCGTGTTCGAGCATCGCAAGAAAGCAAGGAATCGCAGACAGCGGTTATCGTGTCGCAGTGAATGTTGGCAAAGGCGGAGGACAAGAGGTGTTCCACCTTCATCTTCATGTAATGGGGGATTAAGAGTTTC
>CAZOCX010000008.1:2692-14939 GCA_964578475.1 uncultured Gammaproteobacteria bacterium
GGAGGACAAGAGGTGTTCCACCTTCATCTTCATGTAATGGGGGATTAAGAGTTTCTATAATCCTGTTTTATATTCCTAGCGGGTCCTGTCCCGGGTCGACTATTTTGTCCTTCCCGACGTTACGTCGGGATCGTCGGAGCAAAATAGTCTCCCCGTGCCACCCGCTTTTGTCATTGCGATCCCGACGCAAAGTCGGGACGACGTACGTCGGGGGAGCGAAGCAATCAATGGAACTCTAAATCCGACCTTATGCATACCAAGGAAGAGTGTGGAGTTGCAAAATAGAGTCAACTCTGGTAAAGTAGTCGATACAAGTAAACGATTTTTGGACAATCAAAACACTCTAACGAGAAAGGAGATGGTTTGTTGATGGTTGAAGTACGAAAAAAAGATAATGAATCCAGCGACAGCTTAATCCGAAGATTTACGCGACGTGTTCAGTCGAGCGGTATTTTGTTGCATGTTAAAAAAATCCGGTATCATGAACGTCGAAAGAATAAAAATCAAATCCGTGAAGATGCGATCCGGCGTGCAAAAAATAAAGAAAAGCAAGATTATCTTCGAAAAATTGGAAAACTCGAAGAAGTTGTACGTCCAAAGCATTCCAGCCGCGGATTTTAACTAGGTGATCCTTCAAAGGATCGATGGAAAAGGATCGATGGAATTTTTAGACGATGGCACTCCGTTCACAATTGGATCAGGATATTATACGGGCTTTGAAAGCTCACGATTCGGAGCGTGTTTCGGCGTTGCGCATGTTGAAAAGCGCGATTACCAACGAATCGATTCAGCACAGTCGGAGAGAACTCTCCGAAGAGGATGTGTTGAGCGTCATCAAACGCGAAGTAAAAAAACGTCGAGAAGCCGCAATCACGTATCGCACGGCCAAGCGATTGGACCTTTCCGAGAAAGAAGAACGCGAGATTAAAATTTTTCAATCCTACCTGCCCGAACAGATGCCGGAAGCAGAAATTCGTGGTATCATTGAAGAGGTGATTCGCTCTAACAAGGCCGTTGGACCGCAACAGATGGGACAGGTCATGAAAGATGTGATGGCAAGGGCCCAGGGTCGCGCAGATGGATCCGTGGTTTCCAATCTCGTCCGAACGTATCTTCGTTCAAGTTAATATCGAGGGACAACGGTTCGTACTGCATTCGTTGGTCGAGAATCCCAGCTCAAGTCTTCTACAACGCATGATCTCATGAGGAGGAAATCGCCATTGTGGTGGGGGTTCACTCTTGGAGTACTGTCCAGTATCTTGGGGATGGGAGTTTTTGTTTTCTTGGGGTTTCCAGAAGTAACCAATGCTGTTTCCGTGATCGATCCATCGTCGGGTCTTGGGTTTGCAAGCGACACAGATTTGATTGAAACCATTGTGGCAGTTGTTCGGTGGGCGCTCGGCCTCATGGCATTAGTCGCGGTCATCATGATTATCTACGGTGGGTTTGTTTGGATGACCGCCGGAGGTAACGCAGACCGCGTGGATCGTGCAAAAAAAATTCTTTTGAATGCCGTGATCGGTTTGATTGTTGTGATGTTGTCACTTGCGATTACGTTCTTTGTCATGAATACGATTAATGATGCCATCAATGGCAGTCTCAATGATGGGGATCCGCCGGGTGGAGGCGGAGATTTACCACGGCCGTTCACGTTAGATTGGTATACACCGGTTGGAGAGAATGTGACGGACTGCGTTGCACAACTCAAATTCAGTCGCGACCCGGAAGCTGCTTCGTTTGAACGCGGGTTTTCTGTACGCGTGCGCGGAGGGTTAGCTTCCGGCTCCACATGTACCGAGCATCGGCAATGTGCTTCGGATCTATGCGATGCGAATGTGTGTTCTGGAGATCGTGTTGCAGGAAGTTCCGTGGTGTTGACGGGTGCGCATGTTGCGGTATTTACGCCAACCAAATTGTTCTCTCTTTCCACAACCTTTGATGCGGAAGCGCAGGGGGGTGGTTTAGGAGGAATCGTTGCTGCCGACGATGGAACGGCATTAAACGAAACCGTGCGATGGAGTTTTTCCACAGCTGCACAAGTAGACGAGACACCGCCGCGCGTGGAACAGGTGGCGCCCTCCAATACAGCTTCTGATGTTTCGCGCGAGTGTAGTTTGCAAGTACGGTTCAGTAAGAACATGTTGATTTCGACGTTGCTCGATTCTAATGCACTCAAGCTGCAAAACAATCCGACATTAACGTTTGATAAATCCTTTGAAGGTGCACGCTATTTTTCTGCAACGCCAACGAACCCGATGAATGAGAGTGAAACGCAAAAGCCCTTGTTGGAAAGTTCAATCATTACTGACACGTGTGGCAATTTCTTGGACGGAGATAGCGAAGGTACCGAACACCCGGATTATCCAGATCCCGATGATCAAGATGCAAATAACGCACGGACGTCGTGGACCTTTGCGACCGGCACATCCCTTTCGTGTGTTCCGGAAATTACGGATGTTCTTCCGGATCCGGATACCTATGATGAATCGTATCGCGGCGGATCAAGTTTATTTATTCGAGGTAAAAATTTAGGGATTTTTGGAGAAGCAACCTTTAACAATGGAGTGACGGTTGGTCCGACGTCACGGCTGTGTATGGGATCCGATCGAGCGCCGCGTGGTGCAGGAACCAATGTGTGCATCGCCGATAATGGCTGGTCAGATACATTAATTTTGTTCAATGGCAATGCGCCATCGAGTGGCGGGGGGTCGAATGGGACTGTGACCGGAGATGTACGCGTGCGTGTGGGAAATCATACATCGAATCCTCAACGTCTGGAGATCGCAAGTCCCTATATTCAACGCATGAATCCCTCCCGAGGACCCGCCGGAACATTTGTCACACTCAATGGCTCGCAGTTTGGAACATCGCGTGGTCGTGTGTATGTACGGAAAGAATCGGATCCAAGTTTCAAAGCGGAAGCCGAATATGTGTGCTCTGATCAGTGGCTTGATACCCAAGTCGTGGTTGCGTTGCCGCAAGGAATAGCCGAAGGGGACTATTATTTGCAAATCGAAACAACATCGGGAATGTACAGCAACGGAAATATGTTTCGCGTGAATACGGATCCGCTGGCTCCGGGGATTTGTCCATGGGAAGAATCGTGTGGAGAGGTGGGACAAGGGAAAACCATTAGTGGTCGATTTACAGCGCGGGATGGAAATGACGCCGTGCTGTTAAATGGCAATGATGGAACGGAAATTTCGTCTTGGAATGATGCGGTGGGGACCATTACATTTGCTCTTTCCGATCAACTCCGCCGTGGAAACAATGATGTCCGCATTCGCGATAATGGATTAGAAAGTAATGCATTGGATATTACATCTCCGTGTGATGTGCGCTTTTGCGATGGTGAACCGCTTACTCCCCAATGTAATGCGACACCCGGATTGTGTTCTGGAAATGAAACATGTAATCCCAATAATTGCGAGTGTACGGAAGCACCGTTTGTCGTACATAATGGGACATGTGATCCCGAAGGCCTGCCATCACCCAACCCTCGACCGGACGACGCGAGCGTGTGTTTGAACTCCCGTGTGCATGTGATGTTTTCTGAAGGCATGGACAACGCGACATTGAACACCCAAAACATTATCGTGGAAGACTGTGGCGAGGCTAGTGGAAATTTTGACGTGACAAAATGTTCGCAAGTTCCAACATCCGGAATTCTTCGGATTAGTGATTTCGGATTTCCGGGACAAGAAGGCGTGACCATCGATCCGGAAACCAACACCGAACAGAATTTCACCAAACATCATTGGTATCGCGTGCGTTTGACAACCGCGATTCGGGCGGATAGCGGGTTTCCATTGCAAGAAGAATACTCGTGGCGATTCCGAACACGTGATACCGATGCATTGTGTGAAGCCAACCGTGTGGATGTTGAGCCCGGAGGTCATACCTTTAACGAAGCCACAGATCGATGGCAAGAATTCACCGGCGTTCCGAGTGGGGAAAATTGTCAAATTCTCGAACTGACTGGCGCCTATGATTGGAGATTGGAACCGTCGGGCGCGCCATTCGGCCTTTCGGAAGATACGTCCGAACTCGCAACAGTTACGACAGAGCCAGAAAACGGCAGCACGAATTTGATCGCGCGATTTGGGACAGCAGAAGGCAGTTCGGGGATCCGATCGGAATTTTCCGGAATGCATTGCGATGCGAATGAAGATTGTAACACTGCGCACGACGGTCGCGGAACGGTCTGTTCGGAAAGCCAATGTATCAATAATTTTTGCACTCCGGATATTACAACCATGGATCCGAATGACGGCGCTGTCTCGGATTATGTGAGTGTCTTGGGGTGTTTCTTTGGAACGTATTTACCGGGGACAAGCAAGGTCGAATTTACGGATCTTGCAGATGGTCGTGTCGAAGGACTTCTACCCTTGGATCAATGTTCAGAATCTTCGGTCTGGGATCCCAATTTTGTTCGAGTACAAGTTCCAAATGGAGCTGCTTCTGGAAACGTTTACTTGACTTCCGGCACGCTTCCCTTGAATCCCGCAACGAATCCCAATTTTGAAGTCAATACAGCAACCGATGCAATGAACTACGCTTGTATTGAGCCAGTGCACGGTCCTCACGGATCGGGCATTACCTTAAAAGGGGAACGATTTGGCGTGAGTCAAGGACGCGTGAAGTTTACGCTCCAAGGCGAACATGACGCAGCTGTTTCCGCATGGAGCGATACAGAAATTCAAGCCACGGTTTCGTATGATGCGGTCGTCGGGGTCAACGCAACCTCTGTTGTGCGCGCTGATAGTGAGGTTTCCAACCCGATTGATTTTCGCGTCGAAGAAGGCGGATACGAAGGCGATCCATGTAGCAGTAGCCCAATCCAATGTTCTAAAGATCAAGATCGATGTCAGGAAGGATTGATCTGTAATGATTCCTGTACTTGTGAGCCAGAAACGCCGGGAAATACCGATGCTAACCCGAATATTATTTTGAAAAATCCATCGCCAAATGAGTTGAATGTTTGTCCGAATCGTTCCATTCTCATTCGGTTTGATCAAGGGATGCAGCATTCTTCTCTTTCCGAAGAGACCATTCAGTTGATTCGAACGCATGGGGAAGGCGAATGTAAAGCTCTGCTAAGTGCATCGTGGTGGAAGGTGGCACTATCACGAATTCAGAATTTGTTGATCCCGAGAGCGTTGGCAAATCATGATGCATGTCAGGTGGACTATCGTGTTGAATTGCATGATATCGAGATTTCCCAAGGCGTAGTTCAGACCGAAGTCACGGTAACGCCTGAACAACCCATGGCGCGTTACTCTGGAACAGAAATGAATTATCGTGTCCGCGTAGTGGGTGGTCCTGATGGTGTGAAAGCTGAAAATGGGTTGCCGCTCGCCATCGGTAATATTCCCGTACCCGAAGTAACATGGGAATTCCGTACAGCCGAACAACTATGTGAGCTTGCTGAAAACCAAACCTCGATTGTTATTAAGGAAGGCGGTCAGGAGGTTGTGCGATTGGGATCGTCCGACTTGTATACATGTAGTGAAAATAGTTGTTCGGACGATCTCGATTCTGGAGCTGTCGGAAACCAGCATCGATACCTTGTCGCAGGTTTGACGTCGGATGGCGATCCATTGCAATTTGGAGGAGCAGAAGGGCAGCTTTCTGCTGATTGGGAGGAGACAAATCTGCCGGACAATGTCACGAGTTTATCCGAGGGGCCCTCTCTGGATTCTCGTGTTGGAACGATTGATTCCGCGCGCTCCTCGGGGACAGAAAATATTGGCGTTACGGTCGAAGAGATCGGTACTGATCTTTCAGAACAATCGGATCTCACCATTACGCTGATGCAGTGTGACGATCCGTGGCCGGAAACCGGTACATTCCCAACATCCGGAGGAGATGACGCCGATTTTCAAGATTTCCACTTCTCCTCGATGTATTGTAAAGATGCGATGGAGGAACCGTTTACAGTCCAGCCGTATAGCGATGAGTATCTATCCCCCCAAGACCCCGAGGTGAATGAGCTGTTGGCAGATTTTTATGTTCGATCTCCAGACACTACAGGCGCGGTGGGTATTCGCATTTATGAAAATGAACTTCGACTTTCTGCAAAAGAGTGGTTTAAAGCAATGTTCCCAGGGGTTCCTACAGGACAGGAAACAACCGTCGGGGGGTATCCTGCCATTCAATTTGAGAACGCGGTCTATGTGAGTTTTGCGGATCGTGTATCCGGCGGCACGCTGTATGCGCGGATCATGCTCATCCAAATTTCCGAAGATGCTTCGTCAACGATGCAGAATATTTATCAACAGTTGCGTGCAAACATGACGTATAACACGAACCTGACGACCAGCGAACGCGAGAAGATTACCCGCGACTTGTTGCGGATTAATGACATCTCCGACGCAGCGAACGCAACCTATCAGTACTATAAGGCCAACGGAGTATTTCCGGATTTGACCTCTGGAAGTTTCATCGAGGGTCATAGCACATCGAAGTGGCCGGTGTCGTGGTCGTTACTTTCAAATGAATTAGGAACGACATTAGGAAAAGATCCGTTGAACACGTTCAACGATCCGGATACACAATGCCCCATTGCAAATGGATTTGATCCGAACACCTGTTGGGATGATGACGAAAAAATCTTTTTCTGTCCCGATGGTTCGCATGTGTACCATTATCGCGTGCAGAATCGAGATAATAATGTTTTTTATTACGGAGCACTCGAATACACGGAAGATGGTTCATGGACTAATGGGGATTATGATCCATGTTCTGACGTAGATGGTTCACAATGTTCGTGCTATAATTATCAAGTGGAGGTGGACACGAATGGTTTCTATGTATTTGGTGACACCCCCCAATAAATCTTTGTCAATCATTTACGAATCATTTTATGCCCGACAACGTCACGCCGAATCCTGCTCCAGCAACGCCTGGATCCGTGGAAGATATTTTTGATCCGGGGGTTTCAGCAGCATCTCAACCCACGGTGATGCCAACCTCACCTATAACTCCACCGACAATGTCGATGCCGCAGGGTGTTCGTCCGATGGGCACCCCACCATCCTATCCAACGCCCCCATTACCGCCTTCTCCGATGACACCTGCAACACCACCGATTCCGCCGATGACACCCACTCCATCACGCGGAAGTCGAAGGGTACTGATTGTGGTGTTTTCGATTTTGGGTGTTGGATTACTCGCGGTGATTGGTGGTGTGGCGTACATGTATTTGACCTCCACAACAAATAATGGGACAGAAGTGGAGAATGAAAATGCAAATGCGAATACAAATCTGAACACGAATCTGAATACCAATACAACCAATCGAAACAACAATCTTAATACAAATTTCAACACAAATCTCAATTCAAACAGCAATACCAACACCAATACAAATCTGAACACGAATCTGAATACCAATACAAACATCGATACAGATAAAGATGGGTTATCGGATTCGGAAGAGCAAACTCTCGGAACCAGTAAATTTTCTGCGGACACAGACAATGATTTGTTGAGTGATTTTAACGAAGTTCGGGTTTACAAGTCCGATCCGTTGCGCGTGGATACGGATGGCGACGGATTCAAAGATGGTGAAGAAGTCACGAACGGGTATAGCCCGATTGGTTCCGGGAAACTTTTCAATAGCAACGTGAATTCGAATACCAATAGCAATGCGAACCGCAATTCGAATCTGAATACCAATACAAACACCAATACGAATACGAATCAAAACACTAATACCTAAGCCATGAGTGCTAACGCGTCGGAATTGCCCAATCGTTTTGCTGCTTCGCAAAAATTCTCCGACGTGCATGTCATGCCGAGAGAGTATTGGAGTGAGGACAAACGCAAAAAACATGCTAGCGTTTCTCACCAAGCGCCAAAACAGCAATCCAAGATTCCTACATGGCTTGTTGTTGTATTACTCGTGGTGGGAGCATTAGTAACGATTTTGGTTGCCATTTTTGTATTGCGTAATGTACTTTCAAATTCTGATTCCACAAATACATCGCCGATCGTTGGAGATTTTAATGTAAATGTTTCGAATCAAAACACCAATACGAATACGAATCAAAATACGAATTTGAATGCCAATACAAACACGAATACGAACGTTCCGGCGAACACGAATATCAACTCCAACACAAACAGCAATACCAACACCAATACAAATCTGAACACGAATGCCTCAAACACCAATACGAACACCAATCAATCGACCCCAATCGATCGCGTTCCGTTGCCGCCGTCTTCTTTGGATTCGGATGACGATGATATTACCGATAAAGAGGAGGGAGTTTTTCAGACTACAAAGACGAAGCCCGATAGCGATACGGATGGATATTATGACGGAGAAGAACTCCACAACCTTTATGATCCCACGGTGGCAGGCGGAAAACTCTTAGGGTCGGTGATTGTCAAAGAGTATCGCAATATTCAGCAAGATTATGCGATTCTTTACCCCGCAGCGTTTGTCGTAGGTGAAACAACGCCGACAAAAGAAGAGCTTCTCTTTACGGCAGATACCGGAGAATTTATTGGTGTCTCTGTTTCTCCTGTGACTTCTGGAATTTCGACGAAGGAGTGGTATGCGGAGCAATTGGGGGGTTTCGTAGATCCGGACGATCTTGCGACGACCGTGATCGGAGGAGAGGATGGGGTAATGGGAGTGGATGACCGCAACGCATATGTGATCCGGAATAATTTGGTCTATATTCTTCAATACAATATCGGAATTCGCAAAGAAATGAATTTTTATACGACCTTTGAAATGATGCTGGCGAGTTTCCGCTTTACGGATTAAGTATGCAGCGATCCTTCCCCACGTTGCGGGTAAATCTGAATCCCGGAAAATGGAAAGCTGCGCGTCGGTTGTTGCCCGCACTCATGTGCGCGATCAACAATCACTCTTGGGTCCGTTCTCATGTGCTTCTTCCAATGATGGTGGAGGTAGCGATTCTCCCCAATGCGGAAATGCAACGACTGAATCGTCAAACTCGACAAAAGAGAACGATTCCTAACGTGCTATCCTTTCGGTATAATAGCCACGACCCAGAAAATGCGATTATCGTCTTGGGAGAAGTATTGATTTCCTACCCCCATGTGAAGATCGATGCCAAACGGTTTGGTCGAGATTCGGAAACGCATGGAAAATATTTGATTACTCACGGAATTCTGCATTTACTCGGGTTTGACCACCAAAATGCAAAAGCTGCACAGAGAATGGAAAAGATTGAGGATCAGATTATTACCGCAATGCATTCATGACGCCACGTTGGGTCAAAAGTTTTTACTACGCTGGATCCGGTTTGCACCGTGCGTTTTTAAGCGAGCGCCATGTTAAAGTGCATCTCGTGTTTGGCCTGCTTGCTGCAGTGCTTGCGGTTATCCTGGATCTTTCGCGCACAGAATGGATTTTGTTGCTTTTGACGATTACCATGGTGTTGACCCTCGAACTGGTGAATTCTGTACTGGAAGATTTGGTAGACTTACTAGAACCGCGTATCCATGATCGCGTGAAGATCATCAAAGACGGCGCGGCCGCAGCTGTACTGTTAGCTGCGATTGCAGCAGCCGTGATTGGTATCCTGTTGTTTCTCCCCCATGTTCGGGATATCCTATGGTAGGGGGTGAGGGAGACTTCCGAACGATCGTTCGCAACTTCACGTTCGCTTGGGAAAAAAGGCTAGGTTTGGTATAATCCATCACAGTTTATCATTGAAGACGCCGGAATGGCACGACAGGAAATTATCACAGGGATCGATGTGGGGTCGAGCATGATTCGGGTTGCTGTAGGAACCCGGCAAGCGGAAAGCGATAAGCTCCATATTTTAGGAGTGGGAGAACATTCTTCAGAAGGCATTAGTAAGGGAGTTATTAATAGTATTGAGGACGCAGTTTCTGGTATCTCGGGGGCACTCGAGGCAGCTGAACGCATGACCGGGATTCCCATTGAGCATGCATTTGTTGGTATTACAGGCGCTCATGTGCTTTCTCAAGATTCTACGGGTGTTGTTGCTGTATCCAAGGCGGATGGGGAAATTCGTGACGACGACATTGAACGCGTGCTCCAGGCAGCACAGTCCGTCAACTTACCGCAAAACTACGAATTACTCCATGTGATTCCTCGACATTTTAGCGTCGACGACCAGAAAAATATCAAAGATCCTGTTGGGATGTCCGGGATTCGTTTAGAAGTTGACGCACAGATCATTATGGGGCAGACAGCTCAAATTAAAAATTTAACCACGTCGATTTATCGTACCAGCGTGGATATTGACGATCTCGTGTTGGGGATTCTTGCCTGTGCGGAAAGCATTTTAACCAAGCGCCAAAAAGAATTAGGTGTGGCGTTGGTCAATATGGGAGCTGCGACCACGAGCATGATTGTATTCGAAGAAGGAGACGTGGTGCATACAAAAGTGTTACCCGTGGGATCTGGTCATGTGACGAACGACGTGGCGATTGGACTCCGCACATCGATCGATGTTGCTGAGAAAATCAAACTCGAATACGGGACGTGTTTGCCAGGTGATGTGAACCCGCGGGATGAAATTTACCTGGATCAAATTGAGCCATCCGAGTCTGGGGCGATCTCAAAAAAACACATTGCAGAAATTATTGCAGCGCGCATTGAGGAAATTTTTAAGATGGTCGATCATGAACTCCAACTCATCGGTCGCAGTGGATTGCTTCCAGCCGGTGTTGTGTTGACGGGTGGAGGAGCAAAACTTCCAGGGATGGTACCGTTAGCAAAAGATACATTTAAATTGCCTGCACAGCTCGGGTATCCTAAAGAACTTGTCACTGCAATCGAACGCATCAATGATCCAGCATTTGCCACCGCAGTTGGTTTGGTCCTCTGGGGCGCAGAACTTCCTTCCGGAGGAGGACACGGATCATCGCTAAAGAGTTTTTCGACAGTCAATCAAGTCACCCAGAGAATGAAGGGTTGGATCAAGAATTTTCTTCCTTAGGGAAAATTGTTGGTTCGTCGGAAGCCAAGAGAGGATTGAACACATATTCTGTTCAGCTGAGCACAAAAGTGCTTGCCTTTTTTTAACGTGCAGGTTAAGATACGGAGGAATTAAGCCGTAACGTTTTTGGTCCATGGAAATCAAACCGGAGATTGAAACCTTTGCAAAAATCAAAGTCGTGGGGATTGGTGGGGGTGGAGGAGCAGCGATCAATCGAATGGTGAATGTCGGGATTTCAGGAATCGAGTTTTTAGCCGTGAATACCGATGCCCAAGCCCTTCATCATTCCGAGGCAGATAATAAAATTCACATTGGAAAGAACACCACACGAGGATTAGGTGCAGGCATGGATCCGGATTTAGGCCGGAAATCCGCAGAAGAAAATCTGGATGAAATTCACGACCATCTGAAAGGATCGGACATGGTGTTTATTACGTGTGGGCTCGGCGGAGGAACAGGGACCGGTGCCGCGCCGGTGATTGCCGATGTTGCACGTGATGTGGGTTCTCTCACGGTTGCGATTATCACGAAGCCGTTTACATTCGAAGGTGAACAACGACGTGCGATTGCCGAGAGTGGATACCGCGAGCTTGCGGATCGTGTGGACGCGATTATTACGATTCCCAATGACCGATTACTTCAAATCATTGATAAAAAGACCACATTACTCGAGGCATTTACTGTTGCCGATGATATTTTACGTCAAGGTGTTCAGGGGATTTCGAATTTGATCACCGTCCCGGGTTTGATCAACGTTGACTTTGCGGACGTGAAAGCCATCATGGCAAACACCGGCTCGGCGTTAATGGGTATTGGTCATGGGACAGGTGAAAATCGCTCGATCGATGCAGCAAAATCTGCGATCGACAGTCCTCTTTTAGATCTCTCCATTAACGGTGCGCGCGGGATTTTGTTCACGATTACTGGTGGTCCAGATCTAGGCATGTACGAAGTGAATGAAGCCGCAAAAATTATTACCGAAAGCGCAGATCCGAATGCACGCGTGATCTTTGGAGCGATTATCGATGATGCCATGAAAGACGATGTCAGTATTACTGTGGTTGCGACAGGATTTGATGCGGATAAAGGAGGCAGACCGGTGCGGACTCCTCATCGAGAAGAAACGCGACGCACGGTTCATCCCGAACCCCGACCGTTGTTAGTCGATGATACACGACCAGCGCCGGAAAGTTCTTTTGCACCCAAGGGTTTTTCCTTGAACGAAGAGCCAGTCATGCCCGCGTCCCCGCGCGAGAGTCGCCCGCGGACCATCGATACACCAAAAACTTCCC
>CAZOCX010000009.1:0-1177 GCA_964578475.1 uncultured Gammaproteobacteria bacterium
AAATTTATACAAATAAGAGAGCAAGAGAGTCTGTCTATCGAATCGCTCATTAGGACGGGATCCAAGTCTGGACTCCGAAGAAGTTGCTGAAAAGCCCAAACAATGAAAACAAATATTTTTTTAGGGTTTTATTTTTCATAGTCATAACTTATACTATATGGCGTGGGAACACTCAAAAAAATTTTTTTTCTTCTAAGAGATACTTTTATACTTCCTTATGTTAGCTCAAGTTTAGCGAAAGCTATAGTGGGCCAATTTGATTATGTTTTTTTAATTCACCCTCGTAACCATAGTGATTATTTTAGGCAATATCCATTTCTAAAATATTTCCCAAAAGGCTTGATAACTCTAGTCGTATCAAAGTTGGGCCCCATTACAGTATCGAAAATCTCAGGTGCTTATAATAAGGATGGAAAAATAAAAAAAGGGATTTTATTGTCTCTATTAATGACACCAGACACCATGATCGCGGATAAAGATTTAGCTCGAAAAAAAATTTTGTTAGCCTCAAGCATTGGTCATAAGCTTGGTGCTAAGATTATGGGATTAGGAGCACTAAGCGCATCTATTACCGATCGAGGAATGTACCTTTCACAGCGGTCGAAGATTGGCATTACCACAGGCCACGCATTTACAGTTATAATTGTCGTAAGAAACCTATTGAGAATAATGAAAAAGATGGGATCAAGTCCATTGACCGTAAAAGTCGGCGTCATCGGAGCAGCAGGTTCCGTAGGTGATGCATGTTTTAGATTGCTGTTAAAAAAAGGAATAAAAAATTTCGTCTTGATTGACAAAAAGGTTGAATCACTAAGGAACAAGTTAGAGACAACCACGGGCATAGTTTTTTCAGATGACATTAGCCAAATAAAATCCTGCGATTATATTATAACCGCAACGAATGCACCATATGCAATTTTGAGATCAACTCATACTAGACCAGGTACGATTATTCTTGATGATGCCCAACCTACGGATGTACACTCGGATGTTGAAGAAAGAGATGATGTAATGGTAATTGATGCTGGTGTATGTCGACTGTCCGGGGTAGTAAGCAACTTTAATATGGGTTTACTAACTACTAATGAAATTTTTGGTTGCCTTGCCGAGACAATAGCGTTATCATGGCTAGATTGGGAAAAGCACTATACAATTGGTGACGTCACTGAATCTTTAT
>CAZOCX010000009.1:1187-14336 GCA_964578475.1 uncultured Gammaproteobacteria bacterium
TTATTACAAAATTCGCAATTGCTTTTAAACCTGGTTGGTTTTAAAGACGTTAATTTTCGACGAAACAAAAAGATTTATACCGATAGAGATATAGAAAGAATAAAGAAAATAAGGAGCGCGAGACATGAAGCTAATTGAATTAGACATCATCAATTTAGTAATATTTTTTGTAACACTCTTCAATTTTCTTTTGGCCTATTTAATCTTCCCTAGGCGAACAAAGAATTTGGTAAACTTATCTTATTTATTTGTAATTTTCGCGGTTATTGTATGGTCATTTTCGATGATATTTTTTCGCTCCAGTGATGATCATTCGATGGCTCTAAGATGGGCGCAGTTGCTTTACGCCTCTGCAACAACAACTGCAACTACCTTTTTAATTTTTTGTCACCTTTTCCCGTTTCAGCGACCTAAAATTTCTCGCTTGAGACTTTTTATAATACTTGTAATCAATCTTTTTCTAATTCTGCTGTGTTTTATTCCCGGCGCGATTATAAAAGAAGTTGAGATTCCTGCGTTTGGAGAAAAAGTTATTCACTGGGGTATCTTTTATTATATTTTTTATCTTCTATATGTTCCCTCTTTTTTCTCATATGGGTACTACATTCTAATTAGAAAATATGGAGCCGTCTCTGGGATACAAAAAGCCAGAATAAGATACGTTTTTCTTGGATATTTTATTTCAGCGAACCTAGCCATGGTGACAAACCTAGTTTTGCCAACTCTAAATATTTTTACTTTAAACTGGGCAGGGCAAGTTTTGACAATTATTTGGAACGCCCTTACAACTTATGCAATAGTTAAGTACCGCCTCATGGATATTCGGTTGGTGATTAAGAGGTCGGTGCTGTATTCGGTGTTGATTGTGTTATTTGGGGCGTTGTTTGTTGCTGCCGGGTATTACCTTGTCGGTCCGATTGCAAGAGCATCGAAGGTTGCAGAGCAATATATTTTCATGGCAACGGGGCTGCTGCTTGTTTTCTTATTCCAACCTGTAAAACGCGTCATCGATCATGCAACGGATCGAATTTTTTTCCGAGACCAAATCGATTATCAGGAAGTTCTCACGCGCATCGGCGAAGTCATTAGTTTTGAAATGGACTTTGATCGCTTGTTAGGATTCTTGGTCGACTCATTTGCCCGAGAACTGAAAATCAAACATTCTGCCATTTTACTCGCGAACAAGGTCGGTGGCGGATTTAAAATGATTGCGACCTCCCAGCATACGCAGCGCAACATCCGCCTCACGCGCAAAAGTCCGCTTGTCCAATGGGTGCATAAGCGACGGGACATTCTCATCACCGAGGAAGTTGATCGTGAAGTGTTTGACTTGCAAGAAGGCCCGCATAAGCAAGAGCGACTTCAACTCTTAAACGAACTGCGCGCACTCAAGGCCGAGCTTGTCTCGCCGGTCGTGATTAGCGGACAACTGCGCGCGATTCTGTTGTTCGGAGAAAAACTTTCGGGGGACATCTACGCCAAAGCAGATTTGGATTTCTTCGAGGTCATTTCTCCACAAATCGGTACTGCCATCATTAAAGCGCAGCTGTATAAAGAAGTGAGCGAATTCAACAGCAAGTTGAAAAAAGAAATTGCGGATGCCACACAAGAGCTTCAAGCTATTAACTTACAGCTGCAACAACGCAACAACTTTTTGATTTCGTTGCAGAAAATTACCAACCTCATCACGCGTTCGCTCGATTTTAGAAATGTCTTTCGTGTGATTGTGGATGGGATTAGCTCCGAACTTCGCTTTGCTGGCGGGTTGCTGTTTCTCAAAGGACACACGACGCACTCGATTCATCTCGAAGAAATTTCGCATGGTCCTCATTATGAGGATGTCAAAAAGTTTCTTCCGACTACGTTTGCGCTTGTTCCCGAAAACTCTCGCCGCAAAGAGAATTTTATTTCACGTGCGATTCGCACCGGCCATATTCAAATTGCCGTCAATTTTGAACATTTTATTTCCCCGCCGTTATCCAAGCAGCAAGCTGAAAAGATTCAAGAGTTATTGCGCTTTAGTTCTGCCATCGCCGTTCCAATTTTTAGTGAGGATGACATCATCGGCTGCATTGTGTTCTTGGTGAAAAAACCCAAAGAACAAATTCAGGAGTCGGATATTCAAATGATGAAGTCGCTCGCAGATCAGACAGGCGTTGTCACACGCAACTTGCGGCTCTACGATCAACTCGCGGAAGCGAACCGAAATTTGAAGGAGCTCGATCAAGTGAAATCCGAGTTTATGTCCATTGCATCTCACCAGTTGCGCACACCGCTATCGGGTATCATGGGATATATTTCGATGATGGTCGACGGAGACTACGGAAATTTTAAACCCGAGCAGGAAGATGTATTACATCAGGTTCTTGAGGCAAGCAAACGCATGATTCGGCTGGTGAATGTCTTTTTAAATATCACGCGCATTGAAGCAGGGCGGTTGCGGCTCGATCGACGGAAAGTGCTCATGAATGAATTGGTAGAGAATGTGATCAAAGAATTGAAGTCCAAGGCGAAAGAGAAAAAGATGACGTTACGATTTGAGAAACCGGGGATTTTAAAACCCATTTGGGTGGATCCGGATAAAATGGTCGATGTGGTGTTGAATTTGATCGATAATGCCATAAAATATACTGAAAAAGGTTGGGTAGAAATTCGATTGGAACAAAATAGCCAAAGAGTGCGTTGCGAAGTTCAAGACACGGGTATCGGGATTCCCAAAGAAGATTCGGCGCGGCTCTTTGAAAAGTTTGTTCGCGGTTCGGGAAGCGCGCGCATTCAACCGGATGGGTCGGGTTTAGGATTGTTTATCGCGAAAAAAATTGTTGAGGCTCACGGTGGAACGATTGGTGTGGAAAGCAAAGGCGAAAATAAAGGAAGTACGTTTTGGTTTGAATTACCATTAAAAATAAATTCGAAAAATCATAAATCGAATACCGAAGCGGCCTTGCCGCATCATGAATTGCGTGGACTCTACCAGCCGGAGGGAGTAGAAAATTCAGAGAGTAACCATTCAGTTGCGTCAACACATGCACGCGTTTCCACGAAACGCAAGAATGGATAGACGCGAAAATTCGATCGTTTACGCATAGACCCTTCAGGATCCGGAATGCTATACTCACAACATCGTTTCCCATGAGAAGTTTATGGTATTCCCGTTTCCTCGACTTTCCGATATTTCAGTCCGCAATCAACGCGTGTTACTTCGCGTAGATTACAATATCTCTACCATCTCAAATGATCGTGGTGAACGGGTCCCAGAAAATGATGCACGTATTCGAGCGACTCTTCCAACATTGCGCTATTTGTTGAATCGCGGTTGTTCTATTTTACTACTCTCTTGGCTCAAACGTCCCGCAGGAACTGTAGTGGAGGACTTGCGGATGGCACCACTTGCAATTCGGCTTTCGGAAATGCTTGATCACCATGTGAATGTCATGCGCTCGGTCGTGGGGCGAGATGTACAGCGCTATCTTCGACGCATGCAGCGCGGCGATATTGCGATGCTCGAGAACGTTCGATTTTATCCCGAAGAACTGAAGAATTCTACGACATTCGCAAAAAAGATCGCAAAACTCGCAGACACCGTAATTTTCGATGCTTTTTCCCATGCGCATCGAGACGTTCCATCGGTGACTGGACTGATTCACTATGCAAAGAACGTAGCTGTCGGTCGCTTATTTGAGTCCGAATATCGAAATCTTTCGCGACTTCGCGAGCATCCGAAGCGTCCATTGGTCGCGATATTAGGCGGAGCGAAAATTTCCGACCGGTTGGATGTGTTAGAGCGGATGTTAGAAGAGGCAGATTCCGTGTTAATCGGCGGCGCGTTAGCAAATACGCTGTTGAAAGCATCTGGTATCGAAGTCGGCGGATCCATGGTTGAGAGCTCGGTGATTGATCGGGCAGGCAAGAAAAAAAATTATCTCGCGATCGCACAAAAAATTTGGAAACGCTATGGGTCGGTTACAATCAATGGTCTTCCAAAACTGATTCTCCCAATCGATGGCATCATCGCCGATACGTCAACATTTGCGCATCCAATGACTGTCAGCTTTTGCGATAAGCGTGTACCAACGGCACAAGGAATTTTTGACATTGGACCGAAAACGATTCGCCGATTTACGAACGTCATCAAACATGCCAGAATGATTTTTTGGAACGGCCCGTTAGGTATGTTAGAACTGCAGGAGTTTTCTCATGCAACTCATCGTATTGCAGAAATGTTGGCCCATTCCTCTGCCACGACTATTTTAGCAGGTGGAGATACCGGAAAACTTTTGGATCGTTTCCAGATGGGCACAGAAGATTTCGATCATGTATCCTTAGGCGGGGGAGCGACGCTGAAATTCCTTGCAGGACTCAAGCTTCCCGCTTTACGAGAACTTGAACGTAGAGCTCATCTCAAAAATAGCTTTCCAGCGATTTCAGATGACCGTTGTGCCGAAACGCGTGAAGGACGAGGAGGAATATTGGCGAATATTTCGACGAGTCCTGAACGCGTTGCAGGCCAACGGGTGCTGAAATCGGCAGAAGATTATTTTTGAGATGAGCTCTAAATGAACAAACGATGAATACAACGATTCAGTCCATTCGCGCAAGAGAGATTTTAGATTCCCGCGGGGACCCTACACTTGAAGTTGGAGTGAAATTAGAAAGCGGGATCGTCGGCATTGCGTGTGTTCCGGCTGGCAAATCTACCGGAGCGCATGAAGCTGCCGAACTTCGCGATCATGACCCCAAACGCTATCACGGCATGGGCGTGTTGAAAGCGATTCAGAATATTGAAACTGTGTTATCTCCCAAATTGCATGGTGAAGACGTCGAGGATTTGCGACGCATCGATCGTATCACGATGGGCTTAGATGAAACACCGAACAAATCACAAATTGGTGCTAACGCACTAGTGGGAGTTTCGCTTGCGTGTGCGCGTGCTGGGGCGAACGCCCGCAACGGACCTCTGCATGCGTTCATTCGTCATGTTTATGAACTGGATTACCTCGGTCATCACTTGCCGCGGCCGCTGATGAATATTATTAATGGCGGAAAGCATGCGGACAATCATGTCTCGATTCAGGAATTTCATATCATTCCCAACGTCGGCACCATCCACGAGATGATTCGCATGGGCGCGGAAACGTTGCATGAGCTGCAAAAATTATTGATGGCGCAACATCGCTCAACGCTGTTGGGTGATGAAGGTGGCGTGGCACCCACATTTTCCCGACTGGAAGAGGCATTCGAATTGATCTTGAAGGCTGGGGAGAATGCACACTATCGTCCAGGGAAAGATTTCAGTTTAGGGATTGATGCTGCCGCGTCCGAATGGTTTGATCGGTCCTCTGGAACCTATCATCCTCGAAAACCCGGCGAAACTCTGACATCAAAGGAGGTAATTCAGATGTATCAGAAATGGTGTACGGATTATCCGTTAGTATTGATTGAAGATGGATTAGCAGAAGACGACTGGGGAGGATGGCAACGACTCACAAAAGCTCTGAAACGTCATGTCAACGTGATTGGTGATGATGTGTTCGTCACGAACATTGAACGCATCAATCGTGGTGTTCAAGAAGGAGTTGCAGATGGCGTGATTATCAAACCGAATCAGATTGGCACATTGTCAGAAGCAATTGACGTCATCGAGTTTGCTCAAATGAATGATTACATGGTGATTGTTTCGCATCGATCCGGAGAAACAAACGATACAAGTATTGTGGATATCGCAATTGCGGTACAAGCGGATTTCTTAAAAGCTGGTGCACCCGAGCGCGGAGAACGTGTTGCGAAGTATAACCGCCTGATGGAAATGGAGGGAAAACCGTGGATATGATCCTTCCCGTCGTGTTATGCATTTTGGATGGGTGGGGGGTGTCTCCGAACACAGTGGGAAACGCCATTGCTCAAAGTCACACCCCGTGTTTTTCAGGATTGTGGAATGATTTTCCGCATACGCTACTTCGTGCCTCGGGCGCCGACGTAGGGTTACCGGCACATCAAACGGGAAATTCGGAAGCTGGGCATCTCAACATTGGCGCAGGTCGGATTGTCGAACAGGATGCTGTGTATATTTCTCGACAGATTACCGAGGGCACGTTTTTTACGAACCCCAAACTCTTTTCAGCGGTCCAGCATGTGAAGAAGCATCATAGTACGCTTCATCTCATGGGTCTTCTTTCAAATGGCCAAAGTGGCCACATGATCCCCGAGCATTTGTTTGCATTGCTGGAATTCTGTTCCAAACATCAGGTGTCCGATGTTGTACTGCACTTGTTTACGGATGGCCGAGATTCGCCGCCACGGAGCGCGATGCAGTATGTCGACGATCTGGAAGAGGCGATGCATCGATGGAACGTTGGCCGGATTGGAACGCTCATGGGGCGTCACTATGCGATGGATCGAGCGAAAATCTGGGAACGAACGCTCAAAGCGTATAATGCGTTGACCGCAGGTTCGAATATTGTTGTACAGTCTGCCAAAGACGCGATCAAGCGATCATACGGGCTGGATGTTTCGGATGAATACTTAGAACCCACCACAATTATTTCCAATGGACATGAAGATTCGTTGATCCATGATCATGATGCAGTAATTTTTTTTAATTTACGATCCGATCGCGCGCGACAAATCACGAAAGCATTTGTGCAGTCGGATTTTGAGGATCGTCATAGAATTCGCGAACGTCGACAGCATGTGTTATCGGACGTATTTTTTGTTGCCATGACGGATTTTGGTCCGGATCTTCCGAGTATTTTGACTGCATTCCCTTCGCATGATGTGAAAAATTCGCTGCCGCAGGTATGGTCACATTTGCGTCAACTCTATGTTGCCGAATCGGAAAAATATGCGCACATTACCTATTTTTTTAACGGAGGGTATCAAGATGCCGTAGGGAACGAGGATCGAAAAATGATTCCGTCGCTGCCGGTAATATCCTTTGTTCAATCTCCAGAAATGTCGGCGCGCGAGATTTGTGATACAGCAGTCGATGCGATTACTTCTGACCGATATGATATTGTAGGAATGAACTTTGCTAACGCAGATATGGTTGCGCATACCGGTGATATTCGAGCGACGATTCAGGCGGTTGAATTTTTAGATACACAAATTCAGAGATTAGTGGACATCGTTCGAGAGTCTCGAGGAATTCTTGTTCTTGTCGGCGATCACGGAAATGCAGAGGTCATGGTCAATCCCATGACCGGTGAAATCAACACCCATCACGATGCAAGTCTGGTTCCATTGATTCTCGTTGGTGAATCTGTGCAGCATATTCGGCTTGCGGAGAATGGAGTATTAGGCAATGTCGCTCCGACGCTCTTATCCGCAATGGGATGCGCTGTTCCGAACGAGATGACATGTCCCAGTTTAATTCTCCCTACATGAGCTCCCCACTTGTCACATTATTGATCCTTGATGGCTTCGGGGTCGGACCCGAGACGCGCGGGAACGCGATTGCATTAGCGCGCAAGCCGAATCTGGATGCATTGATGGAACGATTTCCTGTAGTGACATTACAAGCAGCGGGCGAGGCAGTGGGGTTGCCATATGGCGAAGTAGGGAACTCGGAAGTTGGGCATCTTTCGTTAGGATCGGGGACGATACCGTATCAAAGTTTGCAACGCATTAACGCTGCAATTCAGCAAGGCGTGTTCGCTCAAAACGAACGGCTCCAAAAGTTGTTTCAGCGGACGCTGGAAAAAAATTCTACGCTGCATTTAATTGGGATTTTGAGTAGTGGTGGTGTTCACGGATTGGATCGGCATTTATATGCGATTCTTGAGGCAGCCAAAACAGCGAACGTCCCTCGGATCGTCGTTCATGCGATTTTGGACGGTCGGGATACGCCAAAAAATAGCGGCGAACAATATCTTCAAGAATTGCAATCCAGGATTCGGAACATGCAAAACGTGATGATCGGTACGATTTCCGGCAGGTTTTATGCGATGGATCGGGATCAGCGGTGGGATCGTACGGAACGTGCGTACCGTGCCATCGTGGATGCCCAAGGCCGACGCGAACATGATCCGATGTCCGCAGTTGAGACCTCGTATGCACGTAATGTGTTTGATGAAGAATTTGAACCCACCGCGTTTCCCGACTACCATGGGATGCAAGACGGCGATGCAATCTTGTGCTGGAATTTTCGTCCGGATCGGATGCGTCAGTTGTCCGCTGCCATTGTGAATAATGGATTTAGTGCGTTCGTGACGACGCCCTTAGGCCTTTCCGTGATGACCATGACCGATTACGATCCATCGGTTCGAGTGTCGGGCGTTTTGTTTCCCAATGTCACGCTTTCTGAACCGCTTGCAAAAGTTCTCTCGCAGCACAACATTGCGCAGTTGCATATTGCCGAGACCGAGAAATACGCGCACATCACCTATTTTTTTAATGGCGGAATTGAGGAACCGTTTCCTCTCGAGCAACGCATTTTAATTCCGAGCCCCAAAATATCTTCGTATGACACACAGCCAGAAATGTCTGCGCACGAAGTTCAAAATGCTGCATGCAATGCGATTCTACAAGACAGCGCGCAATTTCTTGTGGTCAACTTTGCGAATGCCGACATGGTCGGTCATACGGGAAATTTATCCGCTTCAATTCAAGCGATTGAAACGTTGGATGCATGCGTTGGAAAGGTTATTGCAGAAGTCGCACGGAAAGATGGAATTGCAATCATGACCGCCGATCACGGAAATGCAGAAGAAATGATTGATATTCGGACCGGCGCTATCGATAAAGAGCACACCACGAATCCCGTGCCATGTTTTGTTGTTGGATCGCGATTTGAACGGAAGGGAACAGGGATTCGAGATCTGTGGCACGAAGAGGCTTCGGGCGTTCTTGCGGATGCGGCACCGACGATCTTGGAGCTATTTGAAATCAACCCGCCTTCTACCATGCAGGGAAAAAGCTTGCTACCCATTCTGTCGTAAAGTCGATATACTTATCATATGAAGAAACGTATTCGAGAAGTTCCTATTGAGATTTCTTCTCGCCACGTGCATTTAACGAAAGCCCATGTTCAGAAACTCTTTGGGCGCGCGGACGTGTTGCGCAAAGTGCGTCGTATTTCCCAACTCGGACAATTTTTGTGTACGCAACGTGTGACATTATCCAATCCCTTTTTTACATTGCCCAATGTTGGGATTGTGGGTCCGGAGCGGTCGAAAACGCAAGTCGAGCTTGCGATCACCGATGCGCGCGCGTTCAAGATTTCTGCACCCGTTCGTTCATCCGGTGACGTTGCTGTTTCTTCCGGAGGTATTACCTTGCATGGTCCGAAGGGTTCTATTGCATTACAATCGGGTGTGATTGTCATACGGCGCCACATTCATGCTTCGCTTCTTTCGGCAAAGCGGTACGGTGTGCGTGATGGGCAAACTGTTTTGGTACGCATTCGCAATCCGCATGGTGTGCGTGATGTGACACTGCATGACGTCGAAGTGCGTGTGCGTTCGGATTTTAAGTGGGCGCTCCATTTGGATACGGATGAGGGAAATGCGTGTGGTGTTGGACCCAAGAGTCGAGCAGAAATAATGGATGCCCCATCATGACGCAGGGACGTAAATCCACGAAAGCATCACATTCCACCATTCTGGCCTTGAACGTGGGATCTTCGAGTATCAAACTTGCGGTCGTTCACGCAACAACACTGCAAGAACAATTTCGCATTCATGCAGAAATGCGAAACGCGCATCAAGCGATCGCAACGGTGATAGTGAAAAAACGCGTTGTACGCACAGTGAAGATTTCCGATGCGAAAACACTCCCGGATTTGCTGCATCACATGCTACTCGAAGCAGTTCAAGTTTTTCCAAACCTACTGGAAACAACATGTGCCGTGGGCCATCGATTTGTGCATGGGGGTGAACTGTTCTTCAAACCCACGATTCTTTCGAAAGACGTATTTCAAACGCTTTCTGAACTTGAGCATTTGGCGCCATTACATCATCCGTACGAACTCGCGGGAATGACAGCAGCGGTTGCATTCTTTCCCGATGCAACACAATACGTGGTATTTGACACAGGATTTTTTCACGCACTAAAACCGCATGTGTATTTATACGCACTGCCGTACACGTATTACCGCGATTATGGAATTCGACGATTTGGATTTCATGGAATTTCGCATGAATATTTATTACAGGAGACCGCTCGAACATTGCGAAAACCTGTGCGCCAACTTCACGTTGTTACATGTCACCTGGGGTCTGGATCTTCACTCGCTGTGATTCGGAATGGCATGCCTCTTGACACCACCATGGGGTTTTCTCCGAGTGAAGGACTGACCATGGCAACGCGCGTCGGGGATTTGGATCCGATGATTGTGTTGGCCCTACAACAACAGCTAAAGTTGACACCCGAAGAAATATCTGATCTTCTGTATCACGAGTCTGGTCTCAAGGGCGTTTCGGGATTTTCTGCGGACCTGCGCGATATTCTTGCAACAGCAGGTCATGCCACGGAAGGAGGCGTTGCAGCACGCGGAAAAGAGCATCAACGTCGCGCCCGATTAGCCCTCGACATGTATCTCTACGATATTCAGCGCTACTTGGCATCGTATATTGGGTTATTACCCCGTGTGCATGCCATTGTGTTTAGCGGTGCAGCAGGTGCTGCGAATGCAGCACTGCGGCGTATGATTCTTTCGGGTGTGCCCGCAGCAAAGGGGATTCGAGTCTTAGCTATCGAAACGCATGAAGAACTTCACATCGCACGGAACTTCACAGCGGCCACGACGTAGTCAACGGAGTGCGGGCGCGATGATTTTGAATTCAAAGAATCAGGTGCTCTTGCTATTTCAATCGCAGGGTCGATTTTGGGAATTCCCGAAAGGCAAGGTGGAGAAGGGCGAAACCGATGAAGAAACCATGATGCGAGAAGTTCAAGAAGAAGCGGGGATACGAGATGTCGCATTGTTACCGGGATTGGATGAAGAAATTCATTATGCATTTGAGACACCCGAAGGCACAGTCAACAAAACCGTTCGTTTTTTTGCGGTTCGGACTAACGAACAACCGCGCGTTTCTTCCGAACATTTAGATTATCAGTGGGTCGACATTTCAGAAGCCATGCGATTACTCACACATGCGAACTATCAGTATTTGCTGTCAAAGCTTTCCGAAATTTTATGAAAACGTGGATTGAAAAACCCGTATTAGAACCGGAGATTGCGTCGCGTTTTCCGGAAATGAATCCGTTCGTACTTCGCATGTTGTGGAACCGCGGCATGCAGTCGCAAGACGCGATGGATACATTTTTGTCTCCGGACTATGCACGCGACATTCACGATCCATGGCTGTTTTCTCAAATGAAGCAAGCGGTCGATCGGATCACGAACGCCATTCACGCGTCCGAACGTATTACGATTCATGGGGATTACGATGCAGACGGCGTGTGTGCAAGTGCGATTCTGTCTTTGACCCTCGAAAAGTTGGGTGCGGATGTGCATGTGTTTTTACCAGACCGAGAAAAAGATGGGTATGGATTAAATGCCAACACGGTCGCGACTCTTGCATCGGACGGCACGAAGCTCATTATCACGTGTGATTGTGGAATTAGTAATAAACCTGAAATCGAAAAGGCCGCGGAGTTGGGGATGGATGTGATTGTAACAGATCATCATGCGCAGCCGCTGGAACTTCCAGACGCGGCTATAGCGATTATTCATCCCGGAGTAAAAGGAGAACGCTATCCGTTTTCTGGACTTGCTGGTGGCGCTGTAGCCTGGAAACTGGCGCACGCATTGATCATGAACGATCAGGGCAAGCACTTTAGTCCTGGATTTGAAAAGTGGCTGCTGGATTTGGCGTCGATTAGTACGGTTGCAGATTGCATGACGTTAACAGGCGAAAATCGTACCATTGTGAAATTTGGACTTCTCGTGATGGCGAAAACGCGGTGGCTCGGATTACGCGAGTTGCTGCACATGTGTCGACTGGATCCAACGAAGCTGCGTGCGGAAGACATTGCATTCCGCGTTGCTCCGCGCATTAATGCTGCAGGTCGCATGGATCATTCGAATACAGCGTTGCAACTGCTGCTGTCGCAAAGGCCGTCCGATGCTGTACAATTTGCCGTGAATATTGAACGCAATAATACCGAACGGGGCACGGCGACCGAAACCATGATTGCGGAAGTATTGGAACAGACCGGACTGCAAGTGGACGAACAAATTTTGATTGCTGTCGGGGATCACTGGCGTGTGGGTTTGCTCGGGTTAGTCGCAGGTCGAGTCATGGAACAATTCCGTAAACCCGTTCTGGTGATTACGAAGACAGCAAATGGTTTTACTGGATCATGCCGCAGTATCCCCGGATTTCATTTAGTCGAGGCCTTACAATCCGCAGATCAAATGCTTCTGAAGTATGGCGGTCATGCGCCGGCAGCGGGATTTTCTATTGCGGAAGAGAAGTTGGAAGAATTTTTAGCGCACATGCGTAAGCGAGCGCGGGAGTTGTTGGGATCTGGAATTCCCGAACAGACATTAGAAATCGAAGCAGAAATTCCATTAAGCGCTGTTGACTGGAATCTTTCCGATGCGTTAACGAAGTTTGAACCGTTTGGCGCAGGAAACCCCGAACCGATTGTTGCAACGCGTGGGGTAGAGATCATGCAAGCCATGGCTGTGGGCTCGACAGGAAAACACGGTAAGTTTGTATTTCGAAGTGGAGAAAAGTTTTTACCAGCGATTGGTTTTGGATTCGGGGAACTCGCGAATCAATTATCGGTCGGCGATGTTGTGGATATTGCGTATGCGATTCAGGTGAATGAATGGAATGGAAACCGCGAGCTGCAAGGTGTTCTTAAAGATCTCAAGCATGCGTAAGGCAGAATGGGTGTTATTTCTAGATGGAGGATCGCGCGGAAATCCCGGACCGGGTGCATCGGGCGCGGTGTTGTATCACAATGGAGAAATGATCAAACGTACGGGAAAATATTTTCCGCGGTGTACAAATAATTACGCAGAGTATCAAAGTGTTGTCCTCGGGTTAAATGCGGCAAAGAAACTCGGAGCGACCTATTTGGAGTGTTACATGGATAGCCAACTCGTCGTGCGACAGATGAATGGACAATATCGTATCAAGCATCCGGAATTGAAAAAAATTTTTTGGGACATTCAAGCATCACTTGAAGAATTTACAC
>CAZOCX010000010.1:0-14264 GCA_964578475.1 uncultured Gammaproteobacteria bacterium
ACCACAAGGACTTTTCATGCTCAATATCGCGTTCGGCCAATCTAAATATTTTGTAGATAATTTGCGAGAGAATGTAAAACGAGGATTGAGGCAGAAAATCAGAAATGGCACTTGGCCTGGCTGGGCTCCGGTGGGCTATCTCAATAACCCCAAAACACGAGGCATAGATATTGACCCTGACAAAATTCTAAAGGTGCGGAAAATGTTCGAGCTTTACGCCACCGGAAATTACACTCTCCATTCTCTCGCAAATTGGTGCAAAGAAAATGGCTTGCGTGGAAATCTCAATAAGCCACTTGTTATCGCCAACATTCAGAAAAATCTACAAAATATTTTCTATCTTGGGTTGATGAAATGGAAGGGGGAAATTTTTGAGGGACAACACGAGCCGTTAATCTCAAAGAAACTTTTTGATAAATGCCAAGAAGTTATGACGAAGCGAGGCAAAGTAAAAGATGTTCGCAAACACAATTTTGCTTTTCTTGGCTTAATGAAATGCGCTTCGTGCGGTTGTTCAATTACTGCCGAAAAACAAAAAGGACATGACTATTATCGCTGTACCCGCAAAAAAGGGCCATGCCAAGAAAAGCATTATCTCCGCGAGGAAGCACTGACCGAGCAAATCACTTCTTATCTTCAAAAAGTTTCTTTGTCGAGCCAAGACACCGAGAAAGTTTTGGCGGCGTTGGATAGCGAACAGGATAAAGCACGGCAAGATGCACAAGGCGAGATTAGTATTTTGAAAGAGCAATTAGGAGAGGTTGAAACAAAACTTCAAAAACTATTAGACATCTATCTTGCCGACACTTTATCCACAGAAGAATATGCCGCCAAAAAGAAAAGTTTGCTGTATCAAAAAATGTCTTTGAATGAGAAAATCACCGACTTTGAGACAAAAGGATTGTCTTGGCTCGAACCGGCTCGTGAGTTCGTAAAATCCTTAAATCAAGCCGCGAATCTGGTTCAAACAGATAATCTTTCCGAATTGCCAACATTTCTGAAAAACATCGGCTCGAACCATATTTTGCGAAACCGCCAATTCGTTTTTGCCCCCAAAATTGAATACAAATTAGTCGCCAAGCGAAGCGAGGCGAACCTCAAAAGCTCGACATTTCTCACTTGGTGCCGGGGGAGAGACTCGAACTCTCACGTCTTTCGACACCAGCTCCTAAAGCTGGCGTGGCTACCGTTACACCACCCCGGCGCGGGTGCATCGACACTGCAGGCTCAGACTGTCCGAAAACTCGATTTCTGTCATTGCGAGCGAAGCGAAGCAATCTCTTTTTGGCTTAAATAAGGGATTGCTTCGTCGCTTCGCTCCTCGTAATGACAGTTCTCGGACAGTCTGGAACCCTTTTTTTGTTATAACGCTGCGTTTTGAATGTCTAGGTAAACAACGAATCCATCAAATCATGGGGAAAAATGTTCAGGATGTCAATGAGTTGGTCGTATGATATAATGCTCCTGTTGACAGAATGGTACTAAATTCTGTATAACAGCTAATCCCTTACATTTCAATGATGAAACCTCAAGCAAAATTGCAAGCAATCTCGAAAAAACGCCGGCCACGTGCTCGGGCAGTATTATTGTTCTTGGGCCTGATCGTGCTTGTGGGTTTTGGGATTTGGAGCGCGAAAGATTCAGATTCGACTAGAAAAATCGCGGATACAAACACAGATTCCACCTCTATTACCGATAACTCGGATAAGGTAGATTTGCCGGAAGATTCCGATGCAAATAATGATTCCGAAAAAAATACGAATGACGGATCCCAGGATATATTAGGAGAATCCGTGGTTGCAGAAGAAATTTTAGGAGAACCCGCTCCGAAAGATGAGAACGGTGAAATCGCTGACAAGGATGCGGCAAAGAAACGTGATGAGCAACGCATCAACGATATGGAAACCATTCGTGATGCCATGAAAAAGTATTATGATAAGAATAGTACATATCCTGGAGAGCTCGGAATGTTGGTTCCAGAATTTTTAGATCAAGTTCCAGAGAATCCATCACCGGGCGGCGCGATTTATTCTCTGACAGGCATTGGCGCAGAAGTGAAACCCGGAAGCAAGCAATACAAGTATTATGATTTGGTGTATGTGTTGGAGGTGGGAGCAAAGGATCTCGAGCCAGGAATGCATGTTGCAAATCCCGATGGGATTGCAGTGCCATAGGTTGAACCTCCTCCGCCGTCGCGACGGCGCACCATGTGGAAAAAGAACTTGGCAGATGCACGGGGTTTGATATAGTGAACATGCAAGACAATGCATGGGCGGCCGATTTCATCGGTTCGTTTTATGCATTTTATTCAACGGTTGTTCGTGATCGTCATGATCATGAGTTTGAGTGCAGGAATGCTGATCCCGCACTCTGCAATTGTAATGGCGGAAGATCGCACGCTTGTGCTCACAGAGGTCATGGCAAATGCCATTGCCGAGGACACGGACGAATTTATAGAATTGTATAATCCCACAGATCAGCCGATCGATGTCGCAGGCTTTCAACTTACCGATGGCGATGCACTGGATACGATCATTGCATGGGATTCGTTGGTTCATGGAATGTTGCGACAGAGCGTTGTCGTGAATACCACGATCATCCCTGCTCGCGGATTTGCCGTTGTTCTGGATTCAGAATATGCGACTGGATTTCAACACTATGCATTTCTTGCCTCTACGATTGTATTCACCACGCAAAATACTACTCTTGGCAATGGGCTGACTACCACCGATGCTGTGACACTATATAATAAAGAAGGAATCGCGATCTCCACGTATGGAACGCCGATTGGTGCACTGCGATGGGAGGACCGCGACGATGATGGGCTCGATGGAATTCCGTGGAATCCCGGGGATGGCGTTTCTTCCGAGCGGATCGATGCTGCGATCGGAGATCAAGAATCGAATTGGCAAGCGTCGTTCGATGATTCGGGAAGCACACCTGGTGCATTGAATTCTTCGAAACCCGAGGAGCCGGAAGCACCCGAAGACGATCCTGACGAAGATGACGGAGAGCAGAATCCGACAAGTCCTCCGCCAAATCATCCAGATTCTCCGGATGACGCTGATCCTCCCGATGAATCCGACGCACCAGATGTACCGATCGGTGATGCAACTGGAGACGTTCAATTATCCGAACTCTTGCCGAATCCCGAGGGTTCAGATGATGCAGAGTTCATTGAACTACGAAATAACGAATCCCATGCTGTGGATGTTTCCGGATGGGTGGTATCCGATCTGCACCGCGCATATACCATTGGAAGTAGTGAGGAAAAAACCATGATCCCAAGCCACGGGTATTTCGTGGTGGAGCGTGCGGATTCGGGGATTGCACTTAACAATACATCCAAAGAACAAGTACAGCTCCGTGATGGATTGGGGCAAGTCTTGGATGAGGTCACGTATACAAAAGCATTGGAGAACCAATCATTTGCATGGGTGGAGCATCAGTGGCTTTGGACAACCACGGTGACACGAGGCAAAAGTAATAAAGGGACGTCTCCCTCAGACGATTCTGATAACGAAGAAAATAATAAGGACGAACAAGATAACGACAACGAATCAGAACCTTCAAAACACGACTCTGAAGCCGGGAACAATGGACCCGAAACATTACGATTATCCGAAGTGTTTCCCAACCCCGAGGGTTCGGATACAGCGGAATGGATTGAAATAGAAAACACGGGCGGAACAGCAGTCGATTTAAAGGATTGGACTATAACAGACACCAAAACATTTTATCGGGTGCGTATAGAAATTTCGATTCCTGCCCATGGATTCTATCGACTCGATCGTAGTGCTTCCAAGATCGCGCTCAATAATTCTAGCGACGAACTCTTTCTCATTACACCAGATCAGGACATTGTGGATGGAGTGTATTACACGGATGTTTCTGAAGCACAAAGTTTTGCCCGGGTATCATCCACTGCATGGAGTTGGACGTTGAGTCCCACACCGGGAACATCCAACACTTTTACATCTTCCACAGAAGAGGATGAACAAGCCATTTCCGAGACTTCAGCATCTGCATCATCGAAATCCCGAGCACGCACAACCCCCACTTCCGCGAAAGTCGATGTCACAATGCAATCGATCGAACAAGCCGTGAATGCGTCCGCGGGAACGAAAATAATCGTAGAAGGAATCGTCAATATCGAACCTGGCATTGAAAATGCAAACGTGTTTTACATTCAGGATGATCATTTCGGCATTCAAATTTATGCGCATCGTAAAGAATTTCCAGAGTTGCACATCGGAGACCACGTGCGGGTAACAGGTGAGCGTTCGGAAGCCAAATTAACACCGCGTATCAAGATTTCAATAGCCTCCGACATCCAGATAACAGGATCCGGTGACGTTTCTCCTAAACCAATCTCCGCATCCGAAGAATTAGAGTTGTATGAGGGAATGCGCGTGACCATGGCAGGAACTCTGATCGATCGCGAAGCAGGTGTATGGACCGTCGCATTATCCGATGGAGAGGTAATAGTAAACCCGACATCGTTTACGGCGGAGATGGGAGACACGGTTTCGATCACGGGCGTAGTCACGCGTCGCGCATCCGGCTTTGTGATTGTGGCAACCGACGTAATATCCACATCCCATACCGACGATTCACAGGATTCTACCGATCCTGCTAATGCGAATTCTGAAGATCAAAAAGATGCGGGAGCAATACTTGGAGTAGCAGACGAAAACCCGCCGACATCCTTCTGGAATACGGGTTGGTCGCACGTAGTGGTACCTGGGATTCTGCTCTTGGGGTTCGTTTTCTGGAATATCTGGAACCATCGCCGGAAGTGGGAGGTTCTGGTAGAATGAACCCATGAAAAAAGCTTCAAAACGCTTTGTCCTCATCGATGCAAATGCCTTGATTCATCGGGCTTTTCACGCACTTCCAGACCTCACCACACAGGATCATCTGCCCGTGAATGCGGTGTACGGATTTGTATCGATTTTATTACGCGTCTTAAAGGAACTCAAACCCGATTACGTTGCTGCGGCATTTGACCGGAAGGAGAAAACATTTCGTCACGAAGCCTATGAGGCATACAAAGCCACACGTGTTAAAGCACCCGATGAGTTGTATCAACAAATTCCATTTGTGAAAGAAGTGTTGAAAGCATTTCGCATTCCGATTTTTGAGAAAGCAGGATTTGAGGCAGACGATATCATTGGGTCGATTGCAAAAAAATATGCGAATGGCACGCATGTTACCATCGTGAGTGGAGACATGGACATTCTGCAACTCGTGGACAAGAGCATTGATGTCTATACCATGAAACGCTCGATTTCGGATGTCGTGATTTATGATGAGGGAAAAGTCGCGGAACGATTCGACGGATTGAAACCGACTCAACTCATTGATTACAAAGCACTCGCAGGAGACCCTTCGGATAATCTTCCGGGAGTGAAAGGTATTGGAGAGAAAACTGCGATTCAACTCTTACAGCATCATCACACGATCGAGCAACTGTATCAGGATTTAGAAAATGGAAAAACAGAGGACGTAAAACCGCGGATTCAGTTGTTGCTGACCGAGGGGAAAGCGAGTGCAAAGTTATGCAAACAACTTGCAACCATCGATGTTCGGATGAATTTGTCCTTTACGTTGAGTGATGCCATGTTGAAAGATTATGATCACGAAGATGTCATTCGCGTGTTTCAAAAATTTGAATTTCGTTCGCTGCTTCCACGCGTCGCTCAACTCGCAAATCGCGTCGGAGCGCGCCATAGTCAATCCACGTTGTTTTCCGAACGTACCTCGAGTGCTCGGACAACATCGCACCCCAACACAACAAAACATTATCAGCTCATTCAATCCGAGAACGATTTTCAAACATTTGTATCTCAACTTGCAACCGCAAAACTTTTTGCCTTGGACACAGAAACCGATCAGTTGAGTGGATTGTTCGGACGTTGTGTAGGGATTAGTATTTCGTGGCAACCACATCACGGATACTTTTTGGACTACAAGAGTGTCAGAGAATATCGTGCATGGAAATCGTTTCAAAAAATATTAGAAGATCCGCACGTGAAAAAAATGGGGCATAACATTAAATACGATCTCGAAGTATTGCGCTCGCATGGAATTTCGTTAGACGGTATTGCATTTGATACGATGATTGCTTCGTATGTTCTTAATCCCGGAACGCGTCAAAATAAATTAGAGCAATTAGCACTCGCAGAATTTGGATATGAAATGCAGCCCATTGAGGAACTGATTGGAACCGGAAAACATCAACGCTCGATGGCAGATGTCGAAATCGATCGCGTGAGTTGGTACGCCGCAGAAGACGCAGATCTCACGTGGCAACTCTATGCGCCCTTACAGAAGCGTGTCGAGGAACAAGGCATGATGGGTTTACTGGAAAAGATCGAGATGCCACTGATTCCGGTTCTTGCCACGATGGAATCCAACGGCGCCATGATTGATGTGCCGTTTTTACAACAGCTTTCAAAGTCCCTCGCTTTCCGCATTCGGCAGTTGAAACAGCGCATTCATCGCGTGGTCGGAGAAGAAGTCAACATTGCCTCCACACAACAGCTTTCCAAGGCATTGTTTCAGAAGTTAAAATTATCGTCGGAGCAAATCAAGAAAACGCAAACCGGCGGAATCTCTACGTCAGCGAGTGAATTAGAAAAGTTAAAAGGTCAGCATCCGGTGATTGAGCATCTTTTACAATTTCGTGAATTGACCAAATTACAATCGACGTACGTGGAAGCATTGCCCGAATTAGTGCGACCCGAAACTTCTCGCGTGCATACATCCTATAATCAAACGATTGCCGCGACCGGTCGATTATCTTCCTCGAATCCTAACTTGCAAAACATTCCGGTGCGCACAGAAGAAGGACGGGAAATTCGCAAAGCCTTTATTGCACCGTCGAAGTTTCAATTACTCTCGATCGATTATTCGCAGATGGAATTAAGAATTGCAGCGTCGCTTTCGAACGATCAGAAGATGTTAGAAATTTTTCGCTCACACCTCGACATTCACAAACAAACGGCAGCAGAAATTCATAACGTTCCCGTATCACGTGTCACACCCGAGATGCGGTACGCTGCAAAAGAAGTGAATTTTGGTGTGCTGTATGGAATGGGAGCGTTTGGTCTTGCGTGGCGCGCGGGAATTTCACGTCATGCAGCGTCGGAATTTATTCGTCGCTATTTTGAAGTCTTTTCCGGGATTCGGGAATATGTAGAACAAGCAAAAGAACTTGCAGTATCGCGAGGATATGCAGAAACATTATTAGGTCGTAGACGTTATATCCCGGAATTACGGAGTCACAATGGCCAGCTTCGAGCTGCCGGAGAACGCATGGCCGTTAACATGCCGATCCAAGGATTACAAGCAGATTTATTGAAGCTCGCAATGATTGAAGTCGACCGCCGATTGCCGCGCATCTCCGAACGAGCATCCATGATCCTTCAAGTGCATGACGAATTGGTGTTTGAGGTACCGCGTGCGCACATCCGGAAGGTCGCGTCCGCAGTAAAGGAGATCATGGAGAATGTTTACGAGCTACGCGTTCCGATCGTCGCCGAGTGCAAAGTGGGAGACAATTGGGGAGAGATGCAAAAGCTTGACGTGTAACCATTGATTTGTTGCACAATGTTTGCTATTGTTTCCGGTGCAGTTTGTTGGAAAGGGTCCTTAAAATAATAGAGAAACTTTTTTAAAGAAATAATGTTGGAGTTGAAACATTTTGTATGACAACCGTGATTCGTTTCATGATTGCGGAAGGAGTCCCAATCCAGACCGTCATTTTTATTTTGATGTTGCCGGTCATCGCAACATTGATCGCATTGGTGCGCCAAATCATTGGTCTCAAAGGATTTGGTCTCTATACACCACTCATCGTTGCATTTGCATTCGTTGCAACAGGCCTTCGCTATGGAATTCTGATTTTTCTTGCTGTGCTATTATTCGGAACCGCCATGCGCGTTATTGTGAAGCAGTTTCGTTTGCTGTACCTACCTCGCATGGCGATTGTGATCTCGGTCGTATCACTGGCAATCTTATTCATGTTTGCAGAAGGCGCGTACTCGGGTCGAACAGGATTTATTGCATCGTCCATTTTTCCGGTGTTGATCATTATTACATTGGTGGAAAATTTTGTTGCAGCACAAATTGAACAGGGCACGCGTTCAGCATTCTTACTGACACTCGAGACATTAGCCTTAGCAATTACATCCTTTTTTGTCATTACATGGGAATGGGCTCAAGACCTCGTGCTGCAGTATCCATGGATCATCTTTGTGATGTTGGGGGTCAATATTCTTTTAGGACGCTATACGGGTTTGCGGTTTACCGAGTATGTTCGATTCCGAGAAGTGATCAAACATGCTGAACTTCCTCAAAAAAAGTAGAGGAATTCTCGGGATGAATTCCCGAAATCTGGAATACTTGCGGCCGTTAAATTATAAACGGTATGTTCGCCTTGCCGATGAAAAGTTGCGCACGAAACAGGCATTGATCGATGCGGAGATTCCGACGCCCAAGCTCTACGGCATTGTCCGGAACGAACAAGAACTCGCGCATTTTGATTGGGAACATCTTCCACAAAGTTTTGTATTGAAACCAAATCAAGGATTAGGCGGTGGCGGGATCATTGTGATTTTTCGACGCAAGGAAAATGGTATGTGGGTTGCTGGCGGAGGTTACGAATTGAGTTTTTTTGATCTCCTCACGCACATTTTCAACGTGTTCGATGGTCAGTTTTCTCTTGCCAATACGCCCGACACTGCATTCTTCGAGGAGCGGATTAAAATCTCCGTAACTCTAAAGCCGTATGCCTATCAAGGCATCCCGGATATTCGGGTGATTGTCTTTAACCGCGTGCCTGTCATGGCGATGCTGCGGCTTCCCACCCAACGATCCCAAGGAAAAGCAAATCTTACCTTAGGGGGTGTGGGAGTTGGGATCGATATTGCAACTGGCGTCACCACGCATGCGATGGTCAAGTCCGGGATCTCTGATGCGATTGTGGAACGTCATCCCGATAACCACTTACGACTTTCTGGAATTCGCATCCCGTATTGGAATGATATTTTAGAAATTGCTGTTCGATGCCAAGATATTTCGAAACTCGGTCTCTTGGGCGTGGATATTGCAATCGATAAAGAACAAGGACCGATGGTGCTGGAAATCAATGCACGTCCAGGACTCTCGATTCAAACGGCAAATCTTGCATCGTTGGGCGAACGACTTCGTCGCGTCAGAGGGTTAAATGTCACGTCGGTAAAGAAAGGCGTTCGACTCGCAAAAGATCTCTTTGGAGGAGAAATTGAAGAAGAAGTTCAAACGATTACGGGACGACAGGTGATCGGAATCTTCGAAGACATTGTTATTGAAGCAAAGGAAAAACGTCTGGATCATATTGAAGCAAAAATAGATACGGGAGCCTTTTCAACTTCGATGGATCGCGAAATTGCGGGGGGTCTCGGATTCAGCGATTTATTGACGTGGTTCGACGCTCAAGAAATTTCGATTGGGGATCTCATAAAGGAAGATGACGAAACCATTGAAGAGTTTCTTACAAAGAAATATAAGGGTGCACATCCAGATCTCGAAGGAGTCGCATTTGTACGATCAAGTCATGGGTTTAGTTTTCGTCCCAAGGTTGTGGCACAGTTGACCATCGATGGTCGTCCGATCATGGTTAAAGCAAATATCGTGGACCGTTCTGGATTGCGCTATCGTGTAATTGTTGGACGCCGAGATCTAAAGTCCTTTTTAGTCGACGCGCGAAAGGTGTGAACCAAAAAGTTACTGCTGCAGCTACGATTAAAATTTGCAGGAATCGACCTGATGGGTTATAAAGAACATTACCTTAATGTCGAAGTGAACCACTCGCCACAACTTACATTTTTGCGGATTTGAGCAAGTCATGGAGATCGATAGTGGCCGAGGAGTTGCCTTACAGTTTACCATCAAACATTCATCGTATGAATCGTAGAGCACGACGATATCTGCGTTCGTATAGCATGCAGTTTATCTTTGAGGAAGCAGACCGTCGCGGCGTAGAAATCGAGCCGATGGTATTGATGCATGGACAGGAAAAGGCTTGTTGGTATGTGTTAACATACCGAAATCATACGGAGGTGACGAGGTTTGAACTGATGAATCCTATCGCGAGTGTCGCGGATCAAGTGTGTACGCATAAGGTTGCATGCAAATTTATGTGGCAGCGTGCGGGACTTTCGCTTGCACCGGGAAAGGGATTTTATCTCCACGATACCGAGGCGGCCATTCGCTATGCATCCAAGATTCGATATCCCGTGATTGTAAAACCGGTAGATGATACACACGGTAGAGGGGTGTATTTGAATCTTCGTTCGGAGCACGCATTGCGTTCTGCTCTGAAGGAGTTACGTCGAGTGCGTCCGGAGGATCAAGAAATCATGATTGAAGCGTATCGAACAGGAAAAGATTTTCGTGTGTTTGCAACACGCAAACGCGTCTTGGGAGTCATTCATCGGATTCCCGCAAATGTCATCGGCGACGGCACTCGCACGATTCGTCAACTTGTGGACCTCAAGAATCAAGATCCGCGTCGGAAACCCACGATGACTGCTATCAAGACTATTCAGATCGATCGTACCGTACGTGAACACTTGGACCGTTCAGGATGGAAATTTACGAGTATTCCCAAAAAAGGAGAACAAGTTTTCTTGCGCCAGAATGCGAATCTTTCGACAGGGGGCGATAGTGTGGATGTCACCGATGTGATGCATCCGGGATACAAGAAACTCGCAGTCCAGGCGATTCGTGCTATTCCAGGCCTTGCGTATGCAGGATTGGACTTACTCGCCGTCGATATTCATCGTCCACCCACGCGTCAAAATCATACGTGGATTGAGGCAAACTCACGTCCGATGTTGAGTATGCATCACGATCCCGTGATCGGAAAATCTCGAAACATCGCAAAAGAGTTAGTAGATCTTCTATTCCCAGAGACAGTTAGAAAGACTGTATGATTCTTTTTCTCTATGGGGAGGAATCGTTTTTACTACGCAAGCGTTTGCGAGAACTCGTCGAAGGATTTCAGGCGAAGTATGATCAATATGGCGTTTCCATCACACGGTTAGATGGATCGACGCTTAAAACGCCGGATCTTCATGGAGCCATCGCGTCGGTAGGATTATTTACGCAGAAGCGACTTGTGGTAGTCGATGGGTTTTGTGAATCGAAGAAAAATAGTAGCGAGCAAAACCAACTGCTCGAGTATTTGCAGAGGTCTGCATTGTCCGATGATCAAATTTTGATCTTTGTGGATGCAATTTCGCGGAGCACCAGCAAACTGTTCGAATTTCTTAAAAAGGGAAAACACGCGGAACGATTTGATCCATTAGGTCCAGGGAAATTGCGTGATTGGTCGCGAGCACAATTTCAAGAATTTGGGATGATGATTGAGCCCGATGCGCTCACCCAGCTGCTTTCCCGCACCGGAACAGACTTGTGGCGTCTATCCAATGAGATTCACAAACTTGCAACATTTCGGAAAAAAGGAACCGTTACCGTAGAGATTGTTCGGGAGTTAATTTCTACGAGTTTGGATGATCAATTGTTCCAGTTCACGGATGCCGTGATTGAAAAACGCGTTGTAAAGGCATTGAAATTGTTAGAGCAGCAATTTCGATTCGGAAACTCGCCGCAACAATTATTGAGTGGATTGTCGTGGCAACTTCGGACATTGAAAGATGTCAAAACAGCAATGGAGCAACCCATTGACGTTGCATCGGACCTGCGATTACATCCCTTCGTGGTCCGAAAACTTTCAGTTATTTCGAAACTCGTTTCCTATCAAGAACTCGATCGCATGATCGAGGTACTGATTGCATCAGACTTTCAACTTAAAACACAAAAAATCGACCCGAAGACCATTTTGGATCGTTGCGTACTAGAGTTGTGTCGGCGTGGGGAGTCCCGCGTCCGATCAAGCTACGAGGACGTTGTGCTCCGGTTTAACGCAACCTGAAGTCGTGATTTTGTTCGTGCTGCGGTGTTTTTCTTAATGACATTGCGTTGCGCAGCTCGATCTAGAAGTTTGGACGCACTCACCACCAGTGTTTTCGCATTGGATTCTTTGGAAGCAATTGCTGTTCGTGCAGATTTGATTGTTTCTTTTAGCGTTCGTTTCATCCGAAAATTACGCGTCTTTTGCTTTGCGTTTTTTCGCATGTCTTTGAATGCGGCTTTTTTGACGGGCATGAATGTGACGTAAATGTAACGTTCGTACGTTAACAAATTTTTTGTGCTTGGTCAAGAGGGAAGACTTGTATCGATCGGGCTGAAATGGCTGTAGTCGCACGATCTGGGGAGTAAGTCCGCGGCGTTTCATTTCTTTGCGCAATCGCTCAACGAAGTAGTGTTGGTCATACCCCAGTGCAATGATATCGGGTTTGAGACTGGCAACGCGGTCAAACGGATTGGTTAAACTTCCTAACACCACGCGTGTGACCCATCGACGTTGGCGCACGCGTTGTGCACGCAATCGTTCGGGGTTCGGGATGTAATGTTTGAGGCGCTGAACCGTTGCATCTCGGGCAATGATGACAGTTAGATGCGTACCCAAGTTTCGTGCTTGTCGTAAAAAGGATGTGTGCCCAGGATGATAATGATCGAATGTTCCGGCGCAAACAACGTGGATTTTTTTTGTTCGTGGGATGGTCATGATGCCTCATTGAACAATGGTTCCTCTGCCCAAAATACCCGCGTACGTGTATTTTCAAACAAGAGTTGATAGGGCGGTTCTGGTGATCCGTCTTCGGGTCGACGGATAAGATACCGTACAATCGGTTCTTCCGCATCCGAAGACAAATGGGGCGCTTCGAGTCGCAGCAAATAGCGAAACACATCGTTATCTGACGAGCGGTGGACATCGATGCGAATCGGCCCAACGAAATGTTCTGCATGTGCGACGATGGCACGCACTGCTTCGCGATCATTGGGATACTCGGATCCATATCCCGAAACTGTAAATCCATTCCGCACTGCAACAAGATGTCCAATGCTTGATCCCAACTGAATCCCAATGATCAGAGAAATCGGAAGAACCATCCCAAAAAGCAAGAGGCGGTTATCGCGATGCAGCATGGAGTCCACAAGAGCTCCAATGATCCATAAGGGAAAGACTGCAAGTGGCAACAAGTAATGCCACTGGAGAGGGGAGATCATTCCCAATCCGAATGCCGTAGTAATCAGCGTGAGCAGCAAAAATCGGTGGATGGCAGAGTTATGCCGCGCGAACGCAAGCACAACGATACCAAGGAGAAAAAAACTTGTAAGCAACACACTTACTCCTGTGCGTTCTGAAAACGGCGTGAAGATCATCATGCGAACTATATGCTCCAATACATTCCATGTACCCTCCAGAACAGAGAACACATTAAACGTTTGGCCGGACTGGTAGGTTTGCAATGCCGTAAGATCGCGATTCGCGTGTTGAAGATTATCTACGAGCAAAGGGACGTATGAGAGTACAAAAACGAAAACCGACAACAGAAGATGCAGAGGGCGAATACCTCGAATCCGGAAAAGAATAAAACTAAGCAATGTGACCAGAATCAATATCGCAGTACTTAAATGCAAATGGGTTAAAACCGCGAGAAGAAATGCGAGAGTTAAACTTTCGAATAGAGATGCCGAGCGGTTCCGGATCACTACGATCATTGTTAAACACCAGAGCAAGAAAAAAAGAGGCAATGCATTGGGATTCCAGGGAAATAACGAATACAGCAAGATTGTTTCGCTTGTTGCAAATAACGTGACCACCACCAAACTTGCTGCACGGGATAACCATTCGCGCGATACCGCCCACAAGACAACACACGAAAGAAGAAATAACCCATACCCCCACACCAACCCTGCTACAGGCTCAAATTGAAACGCCACAAGCACAGGTGCATACAAATAATAAAATAAGGGACCGGTGTGGACATTTCCGAGACTTGTCGTGGGTCCTGTAAGAATCGGGCGGTGTTCGGTCCATGCATTCCAGATAACGCTTGCATCGCGCGCTTGATCGGACAGAAATTGCATGGCAAAACTTCCAGCGCCGAAGTGCAATCCGAAGGATACGACAACCACGAGAATCCCAGCACTAATCATCTTATGTGAAGATTTTGATACGTTCATGTACGTCGTCGAGAGCGTTTCTGTTTAGCAGGAGTTGAATCTTTCAACGCCTGTATCGTATCGCGTAATGCTGCGGCATGTTCGAATTCGAGGTTTGATGCTGCCAGCTCCATTTGCTGCTC
>CAZOCX010000011.1:0-13319 GCA_964578475.1 uncultured Gammaproteobacteria bacterium
TCTGCGCGGAAATCCGCAGGGTGGTCAATGCCAAATGTCCGTTGCTGATCCGCAGGGTATTTCAAAAATTCTAGCGCTTCGGATGAATCCGCATTCGCGAGAATGACTTTCGGGATCTTCTTACCGTTCAACGTCTTCCGGTACGAGTGTACGAGGCGCTCAAAAATCTTTTGCTTTTCTTTTCGATAGTTTTCAAATGTGCCATGCGATGGCAAATGCTCGGGAGTAAGATTGGTGAACACTAAAATGTCATAGTCAATCCCTAAATGCCGGAATTGCTTAATGCCTTCGGAGGTCGTTTCGACAATCACAGCATCCACGCCCTCTAACACGCATTTGCGGAAAAACCGCTGCAAAATCCAACGTCCAGGCATGGTCATATGCCATTTATTCATCTCTTCGGAATCGCCGATGCGGAAATTTGCGGTCCCGGTTTGAGCGACCTTCAGCCCTGCGCCCGTGAGACCTGCCCACAGAAAATTGCATGCCGTGGACTTGCCTTTGGTGCCAGTGACACCGATCACAATTAGTGTTCGGGTGGGAAATCCATAAAAAACTGCCCCCGAGATGGAGACGAGGAAGTAGTACACGCGGATCAATGGCCAGGGGATGATAGCTTTGAGATACTTTTTCATTCCCGCATTATAGCATGTTTTCTCTCTGATCTAAATACTTTAAATTTAGCTAATATTAGCTACAACATTAACATTTTCATTGACCGCAACTACAAGATCTGCTAGACTTCGGGTGTCAGAATCTGTGGCCGAATATAAGTAGGCTCACAGTTTTTTGATACCCAAGGTGTTGCTTCGGAAAGGACTCCCAGGAGGAATCCTGCCGAAAAGCAGCCCCACGGTACCTGATCGTTAACAATCTCTATGAGAATGTCAGATCGCGCACGGAGATTCCGTGACACGACAGCTCTTTTCACTCTCATTGTTCTGTTCGGCATTCTAGCCCCGTTTCACCAACACAACTTGCTTCTCGCGACCGACATTGATCGATCGAAAGCCTGGATCGATCAAATGGTGCCGAGCGAAACTGTAGAACCGCCGACAGATCCTGTCTATATTGCATCCGCACTTCCCGAACACCGAGACAAACCGGCCGTACGAACATTTCACCTCCTTGCAACTGCCTATTCCTCGGACCCTCGGGAGACCGATGGAAATCCGTTCATCACGGCAACCGGAACAGTGGTGCGTTGGGGAGTCGCTGCCTCGAACTTCTTACCCTTAGGCACGGAATTCAAAATTCCGAAGCTCTATGGGAACGAAGTCTTCCGCATAGAAGACACACACTCGAAACGCTTGAGTGCGCGCATCGACCTGTGGCACCCAAGTCGTAATGAAGCTATTGCGTTCGGTGCACAATACAATGTTGAAATTCAAATCCTGGATCGCTAAGCAAACGATCAACAAAGTCCCGTACGATACAAATACGGGATTTTGTTTGTGAGAATCAAGAATATTTCGAAAATGTTGAAAAAAGGGGTTGATCCTGATACGATGCACGCGTTATGCATTCTGGCCCAGTGGCGAAGTGGTAACGCAGCGGTCTGCAAAACCGCCATTCACCGGTTCAAATCCGGTCTGGGCCTCACCTCGCCTGCCTCTTCACGAATGTGCAGGGATTTTTGCGTTTCTCTGGATTTCGGTAATTTGCGATGCGATGGATTCCGGATCACCGACATCATTGAACATAAACCGTTTTCGTTCCCCAGCTGTTTGAATATGGACATCGCCAAAATCCAGCACAGTCGCGATCTTACCATGAATTTCCGCGGTTACATCCTGAATATTCTGGATGCTTAATTCGGAAATGGTTCGAGAAAACAATCCATGCTGCACGATATTCAACACACGCTGGTCGGTCACAACCCAAATATCCAGATAATAGTCGACCCAATGATAGAGAAATAAAATCCAGCAGAACAAGAAATACAACGCCCCAAAAAGCACGAGCAGAATCTGCGGCAACCCCTCGGTTTCGAAATCTACGCCTCCGACAAAAAATAACACCACAACCCCAATTCCAAGAGCCAATTGAATGACGAACGCAGCGACTATTTTAACGAAGATCCACCAGTGTGCACGCATCACCATGCGAACTTGTTCATCGGGATGGAGAAAAGGAAATTTCGGAAATGTGGAGTTCATAAGCGGGATCGTGTTGAAGGAAATTGAAATTCTTGCGCATCAATGCCCCCAAACTCTAACGGTTCGTCCCAATCCACAGTCCGAATATAGCCCCATACCCCAGTGAGGACCACAAACGAAACGAGAAGATGGAGGAGAAGCATCTGCGTGGACCGTCCATTCATATACGAAAACCGCACAATATGGTAAATCAAGACAAGGCTTAACAGTAAATACAACAGTAACCCTAAACCAAAAATCCATAGAAAAATTTCGTATGTCATGGATGGGCGAGATCAAAGAATGAACCCTGCGGAGGAAGTTTTCCTAAATGGTGGTAGGTTTGCGGTGTTGCGATCCGACCGCGTGGAGTGCGTTGTAACAATCCGCACTGAATCAGGAATGGTTCTACCACGTCTTCAATGGTCTCTTGCTCCTCACTGATCGCCGCTGACAACGTCCCGATGCCCACGGGCCCACCTGAAAATTGTTCGATAATGGTCTGTAGGACACGTCGATCCATCCCATCTAATCCTCGGGAATCAATATCGAGATGACCTAACGCATGCTGACATAACTGCGTGGTGATGTGTCCGTTATTTTGGACTTCGGCGTAATCCCGAATCGCTCGGAGTAAATTGTTGGCAATCCGCGGAGTAGAACGTGATCGACGCGCGATCTCGCTCACCGATGCATGATCTACATTCACAGAAAGAATGCGCGATGATCGCTTTACAATCGATTCCATTTCCTCGGGCGTGTAAAAATTCAGACGGAACACATGCGGAAATCGATCACGCAGCGGAGAAGACAGTAGACTCAATCGCGTTGTAGCTCCGATGATGGTGACGTGTGGTAACTCTAATCGTACACTGCGAGCACCTGGACCCTTGCCAAGCACAACATCGATCGCGCGATCTTCCATAGCAGGATATAATACTTCTTCGACAATCCGCGGCAATCGATGAATTTCATCAATAAACAAGACATCGTGCGACTGAAGATTTGTTAAAATCGCAGCTAAATCTCCTGCGCGTTCGATCGCTGGCCCGCTGGTCGTACGCACGTTCACGTTCATTTCTCGGCCAATAATATGTGCGAGTGTGGTTTTTCCTAAACCAGGCGGTCCATAAAGTAATACATGCCCCAGTGGTTCCTTGCGTCCGCGTGCAGCTTGGATAAAAACACTCAAATTTTGTTTGATGGGCTGTTGTCCAATGTATTCCTGCAGGGTGAGCGGCCGCAACGAAACCTCAAACGACGTATCTTTCAGAGAGGATGGATCTTTGACAATCGATTCTAATGGTTTTTCTTGCTGTTTCTCTGGCATGGCCCCATCATACCATAACTTTTCTTCGCTTGCGCAATCGTTTCTTTGCAGGTTTGTATAGAAGGGGTTGAACCTCTTCCAGGGGTTCAACCCTGGGTCGGACCCCTATTTTAGGCTAGTGATAGCTAAATAACTATTTTTCTTCGGGCAATTCTTGACAAAAAACCCTCCCCATGCTATTCTACTTAGTTCTAAAGTAATTTAGAACTCTCTTTGAAAACAACCAGACACCACCCTACTTTCCTGTAGTCCCGACAAGCATGGGGGCCTTTCTTTCAGGGGTTTCGAGGTTTCGACTTCGGACAACCTGGGAAAGGTCTTCTGGACTACAGTATTCGTGGGGTGGTGTTTTTGGTTGCGTCCCTCATCTTTTTTTCTCCTCACGGCCGCCAATCCCACACTCTTCTCCATTACCTACTTGCTCACCCAGATTTCTAGATCTATCTTCTTATTTCTCTTTTTCCGCCGAAGTTCCGACACGAAAATACACGTAGAGAATCCAGCGGGGCCTGCCCTTCTCCTTCTTTCCTCTTCTTCTCTAGTCTGCTGAACCTACTCCTCCAACCTCGTTTCCGTCTCCTTCCCCCGAAAGGGAAGACGTCGATCCGTTTCGACGGATCGCGTCTCGTTCTCGGCCTCGGTTTCTTTATTTACATCGATACACTGAGGACGGAACCTCGGCCTACGAAAGCCCCTGTCGGAGAAAGAGAGACGGAAACGAGGTTCTGGTACGATTGTTCCAGTCCGCGGGTGACACGGGGAGACTATTTTGAGTGAGGACCGTTTCAGGGACGAACACAAAATGGTCGACCCGGGGCAGGCCTCCGCGGACTGGGGAGAGGACCCGCTACGGGGAATCGAATAAAAAAGAGAGTAAGATACTGCGCACTGGGCAGGGAAGTAAGAGAGGGAGCTCACTGGAAACTATCACGTACCCACGCCTATTGCGTCTGGGTGGCGGGGGAAGAAGGTGGAGTGGGTTGGCGGCCAACCATGCACACTTCAGGCCAGGCTTTGTAGGTACTGGAAAATGTTCTGGCAACGGCCTCGCCTTCTGCATCGGTAACCGTATAATCAAATGCTGTTTTTGCACCGGACCGCGGCTTCTCCACACATTTGGTTTCCCCGGGTTTTAATTCATCCGTTTCGATGATTTGTTTTGGGGGCGGAGGCACCCAATCCCACACGCGGCTCGGAGAAATGGAAGCAACCCGTCCGTCCTTCGTTCCCCACATGTCAATATAAAATGCTGTGCCTTCGATGCGAGACTGAATCAACACATAGTGATCGGTATCATTCACAAATGTAAAATCTTGCGTCGGAGAATAAATTGTCGCATCTTTTCCGGGCTTGCCTTGTTCATCGTAATAGTACGAAACAATATACGAATGATTACGTCGATTCGTAATTTTGAACCCTGCAGCCATTGCTGCGCGGAACAATGTGGTTCCAAATTGACACGCGCCACCACCGTATTCTGGAATCGTGCGATCGCCCTTGATCACATATCCCTCTTTCCATCCGTCCTCGGGTCCGAAGTCTCCAACAGCAGCTAACGTCGAAAACTCTCCACCCGGGGGAATCAAATTTCCATGCAAGAACGATGCTCCCAGTTTGATATTATATGTGCGATTCCCATCACTTCCAGCAAAATTCGTGTAACCTGTTCCCAATATTTCTTTAATTCCTAAATCTTCAATATTGTCTTCTCGTACCTCTGGCAATGTTTCAAGATACGCTAACTCCACAGACCGCGACGATTCGGAAGAATTCTTTAATGTTGAAAGAATCATTGCTCGTGTGCGTTCTTCTTCAATCTCGCGCCCTATTTTCGCGGACTGAAACTCTGTAAGCTTACCGTCTCGCATTTCAAATTTTCCATTCTTGGGTTCTTGTTCCACATCTGCTCGAAATGTATCGAGGAACGCTGCCACGCGTTCGGGGTTCAACTGAATCGTGACATCTCCTGCCTGTCCCGACACTGTTAGCCAGCGTGCAACTGTTCCGCGGTCGGCTTCCCAGCGCTTTTCGGAAAACGTCAGCGTCATCGGTGTGCGGGCAACGAGATCTTCGGCATCCGAAAGAAGTGCTTGCACATCTTCCGAGCGAATCCGAGCTTCCTGGGTTTCCAATGATAAGGGAATGGTTGGCGTTTCAAGTTTTGCTAAAGTCCGATGCATGACGCTTACCACATGTTCATCGACAAATACAGTCCCATCGCGGTGCGGTTCCACACGTAAGTGTTGATCGGATTCCACGAAAAAATCCGCATTCACCGATGGAGTTTCGTACGGAGAAAACCGTTCGTGCACTAAGCTCGTGATATCTGCTGCATGGACATTCACGATTGCACTCGGAGTTCTTCGGCCCACGAGTGCAGCGAGTTGGTCTTTCCCTTGCTGCCACCAATTCCCTGTTCTTCCAATCGCAAAAACCCGTGACGCAGTTTCATTCACATCCAATGCAAACATGTCATAGGATGGCACATCGCTATTTGCGCCATACACCACCGGCTTCAGCACAAACAGTTCTTCTTCGTGTTCGAATGTGACACCGTCTTTTGACAGATTATCTTGGTAATCTTGCAATGCGGTCACGACTTCTTCGGACGTTTTTCCAGAAAAGTCTACATCGCCAATGCGCACTCCGGGATAAACTGTCGATGCGTACGCGTTTTCATATCCGATGATTACACCAATCCCCACAATCACAAAACCTCCGAGGATCCCAAGGATCCATCGAAGTTTTTTTGCAATGTGTGGAACTTCCCAACGCATGGGTCAAGAGTAGCAAAAACTCGATGCAGGGTTCAACCCTGCAAATAAAATCGGGTCGCGCACCGCGTTGTGTTGCGATGCGCGCCCGGATCAGGCCCCCCAAGGAGGGCTCAGCGAACGGCGAACAGAATCGGCACCACGAGTTCCACCCTGCGACGCGCGCCGTAGTTCATCCGGCACCCCAGACAGTCCTTGAGGTGCCGAACGAGAGCCATCCGATACGAATCGTCTCCTGCGAATTTGCTGACGTCGCCCTTGATCATCGCGACATCGGCGCATTCGACGATCGGCCGGTCGAACATTCCTTTTCGAGCCCTATCTTTCACTGCATGCCCTCCTCTGGGCCTCGACCCCGACCACCGTGACCGGAGTCGAATAACAGTATTATAAAAATTCCTCGGGTCTTGTCAACCCGAAGGCTATGTGATCCTAAAGGGGTTCAACCCCTATGGAGTTGAACCGTGCATTCTTCATCAGTCAATCTCAACAGTGATATCAAGATTCGGCTGAACCAAATCCGATTCCAGAACCTTGATTTCATCCAAGGATTCACTAAGATTCGTTACTTCGATATCGTTCACATCGAGCGTTTGCGTCGTATTGGTAGAATTTGTATTGTTTGTCCGTCGGGTTTGATCAAATCCCACGACCCCTAGTGCAATCAAAACGACAATAAACACCGCAATATAGAGGGGGAGAAACGTTCTCGTCCGGTATGGCATATGAATGATCTTTTAAGAATCAAAGGGGTTATTGAATATTGATTTGAACTGGTGTTGCGGTATATGTCCGTTTGGTCCCGGATTTACCAACAGTATAAGTACCATCGCCTTTCAATGTTACGGTTCCTGTTCCTTCTGCTTTAAACGTGATTTGCGATCCCGTAATTTCGACCACGATGTCGGAGCCGGTGACACGGATATTTTTTGTAATTCCTGTGTACTGAATGCGACCGTCCGCCAACACTTCACGTGTGCCTGTACCACCTGTATCGATGGTTGCGTCTTTCCCGTTATCTGTGACAATCAGCCGTCCGCCTGCGTCCGTGCTACCTTCAACCGTTCCTTCTCCGTCCAATGTTGCAGTTCCTGCACCACTTGCATTTAATACACCCGTTCCTGCTTCCTCAGCACTACGAATCGGCGTGCTCTTAATTTTTTTCACGATTTCTTTCAGGTCGGCATGCGCTTTGCGCAATGCCTCATCGGCATCCTGAATAAAGTCCCTTCCCTGTTCAAACAAGGTGTTTGCTTCTTCAAGATTGGAAATCGCATTGAATTTTGCGACGGCATTGTCATACGCAGTCTCTGCAACCGCAATGTCTGCTTTGAACGTGTTATTCAATTGACTCAACTCAACAACATCCACACCTTGGGATGAAAGAGTTTCAATTTTGGAATCCACGCGAGACGACAATGTATTCATCTCCGTCAAAATATAATTCACACGCGCCGCCAATACGCGTCCGACAATTTTCTTCGTGTCAACGCGAACCGTATTCCAATGATCGCGGATTTGCGTTGCAAGCGTCACGAGTTCATCCTTGGTCGTTGCATTCTGGACTTCGGTTTTCTTATTCTGGAAAAATGTGATGTCTTCATTGATTTCCGCCAGCGTTGCTTGTCGATCTGCATCGGTAATTCCACGCATGGATTCCACTTTTGTCTTCAACATCTCCAAATACGAAATCGCGGCCGTTCCAGATTGGAGCAAAAAATCTTTTGCATCATCTAACACGACCTGCAAATTCTCATTGGTTTTACCGTTGCGATATTTGTCGCGACTTTGCACATACGTTGCACGTGCCGATGTGTATTTCTGTACCTCCTGTCGATAGGTGGTACGCGCATTGCGATAGTCTTGAACCGCAGATTCATCGCGTTCTGCGAGCGAAACCGCAGAAGTCGCCAGCGGAGACAACATCAGAAGCCCAAGACCTAGGGCAATCAATCCTCCTTGGAACATTCGTTGCTTCATAAAATGGTATTTAATGTCGAACAATGATTGGTTTATTCAATGGTTGTTTTATCGTTCTTGAATATCGAGCTTCATCATGGAACTGCGACCGGTTTTCGGCAGACGAACCGTTAAGATGCCAGCTTCGAGTGTTGCAGCCGCATTCGTCACGTCCACATCTTCCGGCAAGATAATCGATCGAGAGAAACCACCCCAATAACATTCTTGATAAAGATACTGATCTTCGGATACTTCTTCTGGAGGTTTGGAACGTTTCCCCTTAATGGTCACCATATCGTGATTCACCGTCACATCCAGATCTTCGATGTTCACACCGGCAATGGTCGACAGAATTACAATTTCTGTGTCGGTTTCATATACATCGACCGAAAGCTGACCTTCATAAGAATCACCATTAAACAACGGATCTGGATCTTCGAGGGTTGCTTCAGATTCTTGCGTTTCGGCTTCACGTTCCTCTTGTTCTTCAGTCGCATCTAGGTTACGCTCCCTTTCCACTTCTAGAACAGAATCGCCATTATTTGCAACTTCAGTAACAACTTCTTGAAAAAAATCTCCGCTTGCCCTTGGGCCGTCGGCTAATAAAATCTCCTCTTCCTCCTGGTGCTTTTTCCGCATGAGATGATTATACCACTAATACAAATCGGTGTTCAAATATGTGAGTAACTTCCCCACACCACCTCCTACGCTGTTATTGCGGCCCCCGTTGTTGGTTTAGGTAAATTCCCGTATAATACAGTGGTCAATCTGCAAAAAATACGAATGCCTTCATCAAAATACTACCGAGAAGAAGACGAGGAAGAGCCACGTCCGCGACGTAGGAATCGACGACCTCGCGACGAAGACGAAGATGAAAACGATTCGTGGATTGATTTGCACCCCGATACGGTTCAAGGAATTTTGGTCGTCGTCATGTTTTTGCTAGCCGTGTTAACACTCTTGGCATTACTGGACCTCGCAGGGTCTGTTGGAGAAGTCATGAAAGAAGGGTTGACGCTCCTCCTTGGCTGGGCAAAACCTGCAGCGCCAGTGCTGTTTGCGTTTGTGGGATATGCACTCCTCGACCGCGAGCGTTTCTCCTGGAAACTTTCGAATTCTATTGGTCTATTTTTTGCGATCTTAGGCTCCACCGGTCTTCTTCATTTATTGATTCGACTTCCCGATGCTGTACGGACCATTGACCGTGGAAAAGGTGGAGGATACGCCGGACTAGCGCTTTCCTATCCCTTGCAAAAAATGTTTGGGACGGGGGCGTCGTTTGCGATTCTTTTATCCGTTCTATTGATCGGCCTTCTTCTCGTGTTCCGCACGTCCTTGCGGAGAGTTGCCACATTTGGTGGTGTGTTCACATGGATCAAAGAAAAATTTTACGCGGTATCGGATTGGGTCTTTGGAGAAGACGAGGAAACCGATGGGTTAGAAGAAACTCCTCCCCTCGAATCCGAAATGAATGACGAGACAGCGGATTTTGCACGCAAAGATTTACGAGCCGGACAATCGTCTGTACGCGGACAAGGATCGTTGCCGTTAAAAGAACCCGAACGCAAACCGCGACTGCGCATGCGGCTATCAACGGACTTATTAGACAACAACACCAGCAAGCCCCAAAGCGGCGACATTGAATCCAATAAAGAAAAAATTCGTTCCACGCTCGAAACATTTGGGATTGATGTAGACATGGGCGAAGTCAATGTCGGACCAACAGTCACACAATATACGTTGAAGCCACACGAGGGTGTGAAACTTGCGCAAATTTTGACACTGCAAAATGATTTGGCGTTGGCTTTGGCCGCACATCCGATTCGGATTGAAGCACCGATTCCGGGGAAATCCTTAGTTGGAATTGAAATCCCGAATGTCTCGGTTTCCACAGTCCGGTTGCGCGAAATTCTTGACTCAAAAGCATTTCGGGTGCGGAAGAGTCATTTAAGCATTGCATTAGGTCGTGATGTCGCAGGGGAATCCATGGTCGTAAACTTGGATGCCATGCCCCACTTGCTGATCGCCGGAGCAACTGGATCTGGAAAATCCGTCTGTATTAACGCGATTATTTTAAGCCTTCTCTATCAAAACACGCCCGAAGACTTACGCTTGATTTTAGTCGATCCCAAGCGTGTAGAAATGACGTCGTATCATGACATTCCGTACTTGTTAACCCCGGTGATTATTGAACCGAAAAAAACCATCAACGCGCTTAAGTGGGCGGTATCGGAAATGGAACGACGTTACGAAGTATTGTCGCATGCTGGAAAACGCAACCTCGCAAGTTACAACGCTTCGGCCCGCGAACACATGCCGTATCTCGTGATTATCATCGATGAGTTGGCAGACTTGATGGCTATGGCATCACAAGAAGTCGAAGCCACGATTACACGGTTAGCGCAGATGGCACGCGCTGTTGGAATTCATCTCGTGGTTGCAACACAGCGACCGAGCGTAGACGTGATTACCGGCCTCATCAAAGCAAACATCACCTCGCGCATTGCATTTACCGTGGCATCGTCCGTGGATTCTCGTACTATTCTTGACACGTCTGGTGCAGAAAAATTATTAGGGCGCGGGGACATGTTATTTATTTCCGCAGACTACACCAAGCCTAAACGCGTTCAAGGTGTGTATGTTTCTGATGATGAAATCAATCGCGTAACCGACTTCTTACGCAATCAAGGTGAGCCCGAATTCGATCCGTCGGTGGTGGAAAAACGTGGCCGGATGCTTGCAGATGGCACTGTATCGGCAGACGACGAGGATCCGTTGATTCCAGAAGCGCAGGAAATTGTGGTATCCGCGGAAAAAGCTTCGGCATCCTTGCTGCAGCGGCGGTTGCGGGTCGGATACTCGCGTGCAGCCCGGTTGTTGGATATCCTGGAAGAACGGGGTATAATAGGTCCATCGGATGGAGCAAGGCCGCGAGAAGTTTTGTTGTCAAAACAGGCATTAGAAAAAATCGACGAGGACGATCTGGATATTGCTTCACAACAAACTGAAGAACCCCCACTCGAAGACGAAACCGACGCTTCGGAATCCGAGATCGAAGAAGAAAATCAACGTTCTTAAATACATGACATGTCGAATTCATCCTCAACCTCTTTTCGGAGTCGACACCTCTTTAACTCTGAAACACTTGGCGAGCGCTTAAAATCCGTGCGCGAGCATTGGGGTTGGTCGCTTGCATTTGTGTCTGGTCGACTTCAGCTGGATGAACGTTACATCCGCGCCATTGAGGGCAGTAATTACACAGACATTCCTGGTGACATCTATGCGAAACACATGCTTGAACGCTATGCGCGATTACTTAATGTCAATGTCGATCAAGTGTTCTCTCTGTATCACAACGAACGGAAAGTATTGAAACGGCTACGGGATGCTGTGATTGCACCCGTAACGTCCCGCATGCCAAAAGTTTTTATTACCCCCCTTCGTCTGCGTGTTGGTTTTATTGCGTCCATCCTTCTAGGAATCATTGGGTATTTGGGCGTGGAATTATATGGGATGATGCGCCCGCCAGAGTTATTGGTATTCTCCCCCGTCTCGGATACTGTCACTTCATCGTCCTTGGTCGTTGTAGAAGGCAAAACAGAGACCGGTGCGCAAGTGTTGATCAATGGCGAAGAAGTTGTTGGAACACAGGCTGGCAGTTTCTCGGAAGAAGTCACACTACAGCCCGGGGTGAATGTCATTGAAATTACAGCGCAAAAAAAACGCGGAAAGCCAACGATTGTCTACCAGCGTGTGCGGGTAGAAGATACCACGAGTCCAGACACATTTGGACTAGCGCCGGAAGATATGGCCAGTGAACAGAGTGGAGTTTAGCCACTCGATCCTTGACCCTCAAATCAAAAATTATTAACAATAGGGAATGGGCGCCCTCCTTATTCTTTACGTGTAGGATGTATGGCAAATGAAGAATCCGGAAGTGCAGCTGATCGAACTCAAGCGATCGGTGCAGCCATCGACCAAATCAAAACACGATTTGGCGAGGGTTCGATCATGAAGTTGGGAGATCGAAAAGCCCTGGAAGTCGAGACCGTCTCGACCGGATGTTTATCCCTCGACATGGCACTGGGAAATGGTGTGCCCCGTGGGAGAATTGTGGAAATTTATGGACCCGAGTCGTCCGGGAAAACCACGCTTGCGCAACACATCATTGCCGAAGTGCAGCGTCGCGGCGAAGTAGCAGCATTTATTGATGCAGAACACGCGTTTGACCCCGAGTATGCTAGAAAAGTTGGAGTGAACATCAAAGAATTACTCGTTTCCCAGCCGGACACTGGGGAGGATGCATTAGAAATCCTGGAGACACTCGTGCGATCGAATGCGGTTGGGGTTGTGGTGGTGGATTCGGTTGCAGCACTGACACCGCGCGCCGAAATCGAGGGAGAAATGGGAGAAGCACAAATGGGATTGCAAGCACGGTTGATGTCACAGGCATTGCGCAAACTCGCAGGTGTTGTTTCCAAAACCAAAACTATCGTCATTTTCATCAACCAAATTCGCATGAAGATTGGCGTGTTTTTTGGAAACCCCGAAACCACCACCGGTGGAAACGCGCTAAAATTTTATGCTTCCGTGCGCGTGGAAATCCGCCGCTCCGCACAAATCAAACAAGGCGAGCAAGTCATTGGAAACCGCACGAAAGTGAAAATTGTGAAAAACAAAGTTGCTCCCCCGTTCCGCGTAACCGAATTCGATATCATGTATAACCAAGGCATCGACATTGCGGGAGATATTTTGGAGACAGCGGTAAAATATAACGTCGTGCAAAAATCCGGAAATTCCTACGCGTTCAAAGACGCAAAACTCGGCGTTGGACGCAGCAAGGCCATTGAAACAGTGAAAGCAGATCCAAAAATGGTGAACGAAATTCGGAAACTCACGATTGAAGCCAAAAAAACTTCCGAAGCGACGGCGTAGGCTAATTTATGACTCTTCCATGTCCGGCGGAGGCCTGCCCCGGCTCGGCCATTTCGGGTTCGTCCTCCCGACGTTACGTCGGGATCCTCACCCGTAAATGGCCTTGCCGTGTCACCCGCGTACTGGAGAGAGGTATTTTAGATCCCAGATCCGACCTAGCCCGACCAGGTCGGATCTTGTGGA
>CAZOCX010000012.1:0-13207 GCA_964578475.1 uncultured Gammaproteobacteria bacterium
TCTACAACGTTGTTGAAAACGATTGGCGGTGGGGCTGCGATCATTGGAGTCGCATCCGTCGTGAGCAAGGTCTTGGGACTGTATCGCGAACGATTACTTGCGAGTCATTTTGGTGCGGCAGAAATTTTGGATGCATACTATGCGGCATTCAAAGTACCGGATTTCTTTTTCAATGTGTTTATCTTAGGCGCGCTTTCTTCAGCGTTTATTCCGATTTTTGTCGAGTTATGGCAGCGAGATCGAATAGCATCGTGGAAGTTTGCAAATGCAGTAATGACCACACTTACTACAAGTCTTATCGTGGTCGGGCTCGTCATTTTCGTGTTTCCGGATTTTGCCATTGAGCTGATTGCGCCTGGGTTTGATGGAGAAGGCATGCGGCTCACGATTCAGTTCACGCGCATCATGTCCATTGCCATGGTGTTGTTTGGAGTTTCCAATATTCTCGCAGGCATTTTGAATTCGTTCCATCGCTACGTTGCGTATTCTCTTGCTCCGATTGTGTACAACCTTGGGATCATTGTAGGAATTTTATGGTTTGTGCAGGTGTGGGGAGTTTCCGGTCTTGCATGGGGTGTTGTGGTCGGAGCAGCGCTGCATTTATTGGTTCAACTTCCATCCGTGTTTGCGTTAGGGTATCGGTTCCGTCCGCAGTTCGGCATCCATACAGCGGGATTCTCGAAAATGCTGAAGTTAATGGTACCGCGAACATTCGGACTTGCAGCAGCGCAGCTGAATTTATGGGTCGTGACGCGTGTTGCTTCGCAATTAGAAGAGGGAAGCGTCTCGGTTTTTAACCTTGCGAATAACCTTCAGTATTTTCCGATCAGTGTATTTGGGGTGTCTCTTGCTATTGCATCGTATCCGGTGTTTGCAGAGCACTTTACGAAAAATAATGCCACAGAATTTATTCGTCAATTTTCTCAATCATTTCGCAATGTGTTGTTTTGGGTCATCCCGATTAGCATGGGGATGTTATTGCTGCGCGCGCAAATTGTACGGTTGTTTCTGGGTACTGGGCGGTTCGACTGGAACGATACGATCTTAACCGCAAATTCACTAGGTATCTTTTCGATTTCGTTGTTTGCGCAAAGCGTCCTGCCGTTAATGGTTCGTTCCTTTTATGCACGTCAAGACACCAAGACCCCGGTAGTCATTTCCATTATTTCCGTCATCATCAATGTGGTGCTTTCATATCTGTTGGCACCTACCTACGGTGTATTAGGACTGGCAGCAGCGTTTTCTATTGCTTCCATTATCAATATGTTGTGGTTACTCGCTGCATTACGCGTTCATTTAGGATATTTGGACGACAATCGTATTGTGTGGTCTACCGCGAAAATCGTTCTTGCATCGGTTGCCATGGCGGTTTGCGTACAAATTGCCAAAGGCGTGATCGGGCCGCAAGTGAACATGCAAACAGGTATGGGCGTCCTCCTCCAGACATTGAGTGCAGTTGCCGCGGGAGCGATTTCTTACGGCATTTTTGCTGTGCTCTTCCGCGTGCCCGAGGTTGACATGTTGAAAAGGAAACTGTTAGCTAGATGGAGAACATAAATACGTTCAACCCATGGACCTCGAACATATCCGGAATTTTTGCATTATCGCGCATATTGATCACGGGAAATCCACGCTTGCAGATCGGTTGATTGAATGCACGCACACGCTTGCTCCGCGCGAAATGCGAGATCAGGTGTTGGATCAAATGGACTTGGAGCGTGAGCGGGGAATTACGATCAAGCTTCAGCCCGTGCAAATGCAATTTCGCGTTAACGAAGAGCTGTTTTCATTGAATCTGATTGATACTCCTGGGCATGTGGATTTTTCGTATGAAGTTTCGCGATCACTCGCTGCGTGCGAGGGTGCGATTCTCTTGGTGGATGCAACTCAAGGCATCCAAGCGCAGACGCTCGCAAATCTATATGCAGCAACCTCACTGAATCTCGAAATTATTCCGGTATTGAATAAAATGGATTTACCCAACGCTGATGTGGAGAAAGTCGGTCGTGAGGTTACGCGCATTTTAGGATGTGATGCATCAGAAATTCTCCATGTATCGGCAAAAACCGGAAAGGGAGTTCCCGAACTCTTGCGCGCGGTGATCCAACGTGTGCCGCGTCCCTTAGGATCGAGAGACAGTCCATTGCGTGCATTGATTTTTGATTCGCATTATGATGATTACCGTGGGGTCGTTGCTTCTGTTCGTATTGTGGATGGTGTGGTGCAGAAAGGCGACGCGTTGCATTTTTTAGCAACGGAAGTCACAACCGAAGCCTTAGAAGTGGGTGTTTTCCATCCAAAAATGCAGCCCGCGGATGTCCTCACAACCGGAAGTGTAGGGTATTTGGTGACAGGGTTAAAAGAAGTAGAGCGATGCCGGGTCGGAGATACGATCACGCGAATAGGCTCGAACGTTTCGGCACTTCCCGGATACCGCACTCCGACGCCGATGGTGTTTGCTGGGTTATTTTGCCGTGATGCTTCACAGAACGAAGAGTTACGCAATGCGATCGCACAACTGAAACTCAACGACGCGTCGCTTTTTTACGAACCTGAACACTCGGATGCATTGGGGTTCGGGTTTCGGTGTGGATTTTTAGGATTACTGCATTTGGACATTATTCGAGAGCGTCTCAAACGCGAGTATCGTTTGGATCTCATTGTGACCGTGCCATCGGTGGTGTATCAGGTGACGTTGACGTCAGGTACAGAACGCGAAATTCGATCACCACTGGAACTTCCTTCTCCCAATGAAATACGTGAGGTGCGTGAACCGTGGTTGCGCATCAGTGTCGTCACGCCATCCGAGTACATCGGAAATATGTTGCAGCTCATTGCCATTAAACGGGGATACCAAAAAACTATCGAATATGTCGATCCCACACTTGCGATCATTGAGGGGGAGATGCCGTTGTCGCAGATGATTACAGATTTTTACGATGCGTTGAAAAGCACGAGCAAAGGGTATGCATCCATGAATTATGCATTTTTGGAGTTTCGACCTACGGATGTGGAGCGTTTGGACATTGTCGTTTCTGGAGAGCGGGTGGAGTCCCTTGCAACTATTGTGTACACCGCCGAGCGCGAGCGTCAGGGCCGTCGCATTGTGAAACTTCTCAAAGAACATTTACCCCGACAGCAATTTGAAGTGCGGATTCAAGCATTGGTACATTGGAATGACTCTGGAAAACAAGCTGGCGGAAAGGTCGTTGCATCCGAGCGACTTTCTGCGTTACGCAAAGACGTGACGGCAAAACTGTATGGCGGCGATGTCACGCGAAAAATGAAATTGTTGAAAAAGCAAAAGAAAGGCAAAGCACGTCTTCGGGGCAGTGGCCATGTCGAAATTCCGTCGGACGCGTTTATGGCCGTCCTTAAAACAGGAAATGACTAAAAGTTAGAAGCCGTACTGTAGAAAGGGCAAAATCGAGAATGCAATCATGGCAAGAAAGCCGATCATCACCAAGAACATCCAAATCATCCGTGTCCATTTGCGTCGTTTCATAAAGTAGGAGAGAGAAAATTTTTCGTGTAATCTATAGACCTCACACTATGAAACAGGACCCCATCGTCCATGAAAATGGCGAACTCCTCGCTCTTCGCCGCCAAAAATCCTCAATGTGCCACAGGGCACATCTGCGGTTTTTGTCGGCTGCAGAGCATCGGATTTCATCCATTTTCAAGAATGCTAAATCCCGTTTCATAGTGTGATGTCTATAGTATAGCAAACGTTTCTTTCGTTCTTCAAATGACCTCGGCGCGACAAATCGTAAAGATTTTACAGCAAACGTATCCCCACGCGAAATGTTCTCTGCATTTTCAGAATCCCTGGCAATTGCTCGTGGCAACGATTTTGTCGGCTCAATGTACAGACAAACGGGTGAATCTGGTTACACCAGGATTGTTTCAACGGTTTTCTTCACCTCATGCTTTGGCATCCGCAGACATTCACGAAATCGAGGAACGTATTCGTTCGACGGGATTTTATCATCACAAAGCAAAAGCCATTCAAGCAGCTTCGCGGATGATTGTCGAGAAATTCCATGGGCGAGTACCGCATACCATGGAGGAATTACTGGAGTTACCGGGTGTGGCGCGGAAAACAGCAAATGTAGTTTTGGGTACGGCGTTTCATAAACCCGAGGGTGTTGTCGTGGATACGCATGTGAAGAGGTTATCATTTCGGTTGGGGTTTACGAAACACACCGATCCAGTGAAAATCGAGAAGGATTTAATGAAGCTCTTTCCACAGAAGGAGTGGACGCCACTTGCGTTTTTATTGATTGATCATGGACGCAACATTTGCACGGCAAAGAGCGCGAGTTGTGCGGAATGTCCCTTAAATAAGCTGTGTCCATCCGCATTTAAGGTTTGACGCCCTGGGTGTGGTAAAGCCTTGTAATACAAGGTTGTTTGTGTTAGCGTGTGCGCACAGAGGCCGTCGATGATGGAGAGAGCGATGCCGCGCGATTTCATACATCGTGGAGAAGTTGTGAGAGAGAATGAAACCCGCATTCCGTGTACAAAGGAGGACTGCGATGGAAGGCTGGTGGAGAGGATCATTCAATTCATCGTGGCAATGGAGATCGGTGCTGCGATGGGCCCTCCGCCCGCCTCTGGACTCGGAAATTTCCGGGTCCAACTATCCTCATACTACTGCAAGAAGTGCCGGGTCTATCAGGAGCCGGCAACAGGAATGGCTCAACGCATCTGACGCTCTTCTCGACCCTTCCCCTGCGCACGGAACGCACGCGGGGGAAGGTGATTTTTTCGAGATGGAACAACATGGCAGGGAATTTCGGCTTTGTGCTATAATCATTTGGCTATGAGAGAAACCGCGTCTCGGACAACCGAGCCATCTGCGTTCCGTCGCATGTTGCAGTCCAAAGTGTTCTTTCCGATTGTTGCGGTATTTTTTGTATTAAGCTCGATCGGTGTGGGACGCGAAGCCATTCGTCAATACGCATTACACAAAGAGCTTGAAACATTGGAGAAAGAAATTCAAACACTCGAGTCTCGCAATCGTGAATTATCCGGCGTGATTCAATATCTCCACACGAATTCTGCCAAGGAACGCGTTGCACGGGAAAGCTTGGGTTTCAAACGTCTAGGAGAATCCGTCGTCGTTGTACCGACGCAAACGGAAGAAGCATCTGTAACAGCATCAGAAAATCAAGTCTTAGGAGTCTCCGCCTCGCAACCATCGAATATCGAAAAATGGAAAGATTATTTTTTTGGTAAACGTTCATGACCAACAAACCTGAAAGTGTGAGCTTAGAAGAAATGAAACGTATTCGCGCGCCACGAATCTTGGGGTCGGGATTACTGCGCAAAACTCCGGATACCATGTATGCTCCTTCTGGTTCGCCCGAGAAGATGGGAGGAGAGAGTTCTTCTATTCCCGAGCTTCCAAAAAAAAGACCAGCACGTTTCCTTCGGCGATTATTATGGATGATTGTAATTATCGTGGTCCTCGGACTTATCGTTGTGGGTGTGAGTGTGTACGCCACTGGATGGAATGACGCGGTAACGCGTTCGGTTGCAACGACGTTGCCATATCCTGCTGCTGTGGTCGGAGGATCGGTGGTCACAGTTTCCACCTATCGAGAAAATTTAGATGCCGTGGGCTACAGCATGGATGTGCAGCGCGAACGGGGAGTTGACGCATCGTTGCTTCCTACGGATGATGAAGTGCAAGTCGCTGTACTGGATACGTTGGTTCGCAATGCTCTGATCGGAGAACTTGCAACAGCGCGAGATCTTACCGTGACTTCTGAAGAGGTAGATCAAGAACTTCAGACGTTAGAGGAAACTGCTGCACAGGATTTGTCGACGTTGATTCGGGAATTGTACAATTGGTCTCCCGAGCAATTCAAAACCTATATCGTGGAGCCGTATATTCGGGAACGCAAATTGAATGCGTCGGTTCAACAAGATCCAGAACTTCAAGCGCAAGCCCGTGCGAAACTAGAAGCCGTGAAAGAACGGATTAACAACGGCGAAGACTTTGCAACGTTAGCGGAGGAAACAAGTGAAGATTCCAGTGCGAGTTTAGGGGGCGATTTGGGATTTTTCGGAAAAGGGCAGATGGTCCAATCCTTTGAAGATGCAGCATTTACATTGAATCCGGGAGATGTCAGCGACATCGTACAGACAGAATTCGGGTTTCACTTGATTAAAGTCGAGGAGATAAAAGTAGGGGAAGGTCCGGATGGAACGGATCTCATTCGTGCGCGTCATATTCTGATTCGACCTGTTGTGTTTGAGGAATGGCTGACCGCCCAAGAATCGTCTGTGCGAACATGGAAGTTCTTGAAACTTCCACCATTGCCTGGAGTCTAACCTTTCGTTCTCGCGTCGTTTTCGTTAGTGCTGGCTTGATTTTTTCGTATCAACCTCGTACGATGCTGTGAGGTCGAATCTCAACAGAGGTCGAATCTCGGCCGAGATTATTAGGGGTCCCCAATGATTTGAAAAATCATTGGGGAAAAGGGGCACATGGACGGAAGGTGCAGTGAGTGCACGAAGTGAACTCACGGAACCTACAGTCCATGATGACCCGCGCCGATGTAGCTCAGCTGGTAGAGCAATGCTTTCGTAAAGCAGAGGTCGCCGGTTCAATCCCGGCCATCGGCTCATGGTTTTTTCTGTCGAGGATGGCGTACATCCGAATGCGTGTTCGTTTCACGGAACCGGAACAAATGGACACGCGGTGATTTTAACTCATGGTTTGAGTGGGTCGTTATTTCATTATCGAGAGATGGCAGCAGATTTGCTCGCTTCCGGTTTTACTGTTTACGGTCTGCGACTACCCGGCCATGGGACACATCCGGATGATCTCTTGGATATTCGCTGTGAAGATTATCAGGAGTCGGCAGATTCTCTAGTTGAACAGGTTTTACAGACAAGCGAAAGCGTTTCGTTTATTGGGGGGTCGCTTGGAGGAAACGTGTTGTTACATTTTGCTAGTCGTCACGCGAACAATCCTCGTCTCCATCGTATTGTGATCGTTGATGCACCGATTCTTGTGCCGGGTGCATGGTGGTATCGGCCGATTCTTCCCTTAATTCGCCGCGTGAGTCCCTATTACCAAAAACCATGGGCGCGCAAGGATCGCACGGATGGAGAATATTTCACAGAACATGGATCGTATCGATATATGCCGATCATTGCCGTGGAAGAATTCTATCGGTTTATTGATGATTTTACGCGTCCCGTTCTTTCGCAGATTACGCAACCGGTTTTGATTATTCAGTCTCGCCGCGACAATGTTATTTTGCCTAAGAGTGCGAAGTATTTGCAGTCACATCTGACAAATACGCATGTAGAATTACGATGGGTGGAAAGTGGTGAGCATGTACCGTTCTTGAATCTTCCAGCATCGTTTCGTGAAACTATTGTTAGATTCCTGGAAAAAGATTTGTACTAAGACTTACTTTAACGAACGACGATAGTTGCGGTATTCGGCATCATCGCGCATCATTTGAGACAAAAAATGGCGCAAGAATTCTGCCTTTTTAATCCTTACGTTTCGACCTTTCCACTCTAAATATTCTGAAAGCTCTGGGCTGATACGAAGCGTGAATTTAATGGATGGCGCAGATTCTTTCTTTAACGGGTGCTGCATCCGCTGAATAAATTGTTGTACCGTATCTTCTACCGGCGTTTTGCGGTCGTCGAATTCTTGGATCAATGCGCGGCGGACATCGGATCGTACATAGTCTAGGAGATCGCGTAAACTTCGATTCCGTCCAATCAAGGCAAGGACCGGTAATCTCGCAAATGTTGCGTGAGCAATGAGAAATCCGACATCCTCGTGTGGAGATGAAATATCCACAACTAATCCGTGAAATAGCGAAAGAAAGTGAGAGGTGTCGGATGGAGTTTTGCGTAATGCATCAATGGACGCCCGGATGTGCCGGTCGTGATTCGAGATGACCATGATCCCACGTGCGTGAAATGCTTTTCGCAGCGCGTTCCATCGAATTTTTTCTTCGATCGGTTGGGGTGTCCAGAAGTAGATGCGCATATTATCGGATCACTTCACCGACTAATGGGAGTTTCAGTTGACGAAAGAGCGCAGGACCGTGCATGCCTTGCTCGAGCATCCACATGACTTTGGAAACCGCACTTTCGAATGTGAGCCGCGCGCGACCTAAATACTTTTTTCCTTTCACGTGGAGCACAAGCGACGGGCTCACTAAGATGGCGTGGGGATGGTGAAGGGATTGGAGTTTCTGGCGGTAGGTATTGTAGGTTTCTGGGTTTACGCGAGCATCAATAACAATCGCCTGCATGTCTCGAATCGACGGGGAAATGCCTTCAATATCATTCCAGGAATACACCCCAACGCGTTCCGAAAAGCGATCATAAAAGCGATACGTGTCATCTCGTCTGCGTCTCCCGTATTGAAATTCAATAAGCACATCAATGGTCCCAAGCGCTGCTTGGTCGGAAACAGGTAGCAGGTCGCCGGACTCCGGATCGCGTGTGATATGATGCGCGCGGTAAATTTTGTAGTCATCCAGAATCGCAATCGTGTGAAGCGGCATCAGACTTGCGCGAATTAAATTGATGAAATGCGATTGCACATCGACATAATCACTGGAATCTAAAATAGCCTCATCTCGGCGAGGAATACGAGTTTCCGGTGTGATGCCGAGAGACCCAACAACAATCGTGTCATCCATATTTGGCATACCAAATGTGAGCGCTGCCGAAGTCAATGTTAAATCGCGGTCCTCATGCAGGATCGCAAATGAATCAAACGTGCGATGGTTCGCTCGAATGAGTTGGATCACCTGTTTCCAGGATTGTTGTAGCGACGTCGTGTGGTCTCGCTCGACAACAAGTGGCACAATGTCTGCCAGCATCTGGATTTCGGGAAAAATTTGAATCCACGGTGCAACATCGCCGCTTGAGCGGATGATAGTTTGTGTACCGTCGGGATGGGTGAGTGTAGTCCCGCTCATGAAAATGAGCGCGACTTTTTTACGTTGGATCATAAAAACGCCTTCCCTCCTTTCTGGAGGGCTTCAAAGGCGCCCAAAACTAATTTAAAGATACAGATTTTACTCTGGGGTGTCAATGAGAGTGTGGAGACTTTGTTCACTTCTGCCCTTCGATTCTACAGCCACGGCGAAGCCATTCGAAGCTTTCTGAACAGCAACGAAATTTTTCGCGGGAGACAAGCCCGTTCTTCGCTAAAAGCTCCGAAGGGCCATTCTCCGCAAGCGTAGAATGGAGCGGGCGAGCAGAATCGAACTGCCGTCTCATGCTTGGGAAGCACGTATAATAACCATTATACGACGCCCGCAAACTGAACCTAAGAATAGGGTGGTTTGTATTTTTTTTCAAGGTGTCAAGCACGATATCCCCAAGGGGATTGGCAGTAAATCCATTTTCTGATACAATGTCTTTTACGTATGAAGTTCGTTGTCAATATAGGGCTTGGGACTCTTATCATTCTTGCTACGGCGTGGTCTGCTCAACCAACAGATGCCGCAGCACTTACAAGCCGCAAAACCATCCAAATGATGCAAGAAAACGTAGACCGTGGGTATACCATGGAGTTTTTGGATGGAAAATTTACCGTGGGAATGACACCTCGACTCTTTTCTGAACCCGTGCGCCTCACGCAACGCGAAGTGGAAATGGACGAAGAAGATGTCGAGATAAAAAGCAAACGCCTGGTCAGTAATATTTACGAGTTTAATTTCCGTGGAGCAGAAATGAATCCGGATCGGCCGGTATGGATTGCCATTAAATCCGAAGAAGATCTGAATCCGTATCTTCAGTATCGCATTCATGTTTATGATCGGAACGCCGACACATGGACGCCACTTCCGACTACGCTCGATCGTACACATGGAAAATTACAGTCTGCGATTCACACATCGTTTGCGCGCATTGCCGTGTTTGAAGAGAAACAATTACGCACAACGATTACAAAGCACCAGCGAACCAATGGATTTGAATTTTCAGACAGTTTCGGAGAGTTTGGACTTGCGGTGTTCCCCAACACATTTTCCAAAGACCAACGCTTGCGCATCAAGCGCCGTGACCCTGCAGATTACCCAACGCCAGAAAATACCACGCGTGTGTCTGCTGCGGTCTTTGAGTATGGAATTGCAAGCGACGATCCTATTCCCGACCGACCACTCGGCGTTCGGATTTCGTACACCCCGTCAAAAGATTCTTCCCGTTCCATTTATATCTGGAGCGAGAATACGTGGAAAAAGTTAGACTCGAAGGATAACACCAGTACGCATTGGATCTCGACAAATGTTCCGCATGCGCATGCGATTTTAGCTGTATTTGAAAATGCCGAAAGTTACACTGGCACGGCATCGTTCTACCGTGCGCGGAATGCCGATGATGCAGCAACGCATTTATTCCCGATTGGCACACGATTGTTGGTCACGAACCGCGATACCGGACAATCCACCATCGTCACGGTTCGTTCGACATGGGGGAATGCAAATCATCCCACACGGATCATTGATTTGTCGCGATCTGCGTTCGATGCCATTGGGGATTTATCCCAAGGACTGATTTCCGTTCGCATTGAACCCGCCGATTAGATCAGGAACTTATCAACAGAATTCCGTCGCGAGTTGTTTTTTGCTATACTATAAAACAATTACACATCTCTTGTGTCATGATTCGATTTAAGCACGTCACAAAAGTTTATCCGGGCACGGTCGTGGGCTTAGAGCACGTAAACTTGCATATCAAGCCTGGTGAATTTGTATCTATTGTGGGCCAGAGTGGAACCGGCAAAACAACGTTTGCAAAGTTGATTATTGCGGAGGAACGACTGACGAAAGGGAACATTATTATCGGTGGGTGGGACATTACGGACATTCGCGAACGCGAGATTCCGACGTTGCGTCGTCAGATTGGAGTGGTATTTCAAGATTTCAAATTGCTCCCACAAAAGACGGTTTTCGAAAATGTGGCATTTGCACTCGAGGTTGTTGGGGCTCCGACAAAACGCATTAAAGAAATTGTTCCGCAGATTTTGAAAATCGTCGGGCTGGAAAGCAAAGCAGAAAAATTTCCGCATGAGATCTCGGGTGGGGAACAACAGCGCGTCGTGATCGCGCGATCGCTCGTGCATCGACCAAAGATTTTATTGGCTGATGAGCCGACCGGAAACTTGGATCGCATTAACGCAAAAGAAATTATTGACTTGTTGCTGAAAATCAATCAATTCGGGACAACAGTCATTTTAGTAACGCATAATGATGAAATTGTGAACCAAATCAAAAAACGCGTGATCACACTGGAACGCGGACGTGTGGTGAATGATCAAGTTACAGGTCGTTATCTTTTGTAATATGCCATTTGTTTCGATCTTACGTGTTACCAAGTACGCTTTCCAAAATTTTGGACGGAATGTTTGGCTATCGATCGTGACGATCGTGGTGCTGGCGTTGACGTTGTTCATGATTAGTATTATCTCAACGTTGAATCTCATTGCGGACAACGCAATTACAACCGTGAAGGAACGCGTGGACATTGATGTATTCTTTAAGCCTGATGTGGCAGAAACATCAGTCTTTGAAACGAAAAAGTTTTTAGAAGACATGCCAGAAGTGAAGGAAGTCGGGTATATTTCGAAGGGACAAGCATTAGAAAAATATCGCCAAGATCATGCTGATGATTCCGACATTCAAGCATCGTTGAATGAGTTAGAGGAAAATCCATTGCCTGCAAGTTTGGTGGTGAAGGCACAGGATTTGAACCAGTATTCAGATATTTTAGTGCGGCTAGATAATTCGGAATTCAATGATTTGATTGAAACACGCAATTTTGAGAGTAACCAAAATGTGATTCAGCAATTATCGAATATCACGGATCGCGTTTCTAATGTCGGTGTTGTGGTGAGCGCGGTATTTGTGCTCATTGCGATTCTCGTGGTATTTAACACGATTCGCATTACCATCTACACGTATCGCACAGAATTAGGCATTATGAAACTTGTGGGCGCGACCAATGCGTTTATTCGCATGCCATTTTTAATTGAAAGTGTATTGTATGCGCTGATCGCAACGATCTTAACATTTGCGGTTTTTTATCCGTTACTGGTTGCGGTGTCGCCGTATATTACGCATTTCTTTGAAGGTTATGACTTTGATGCCCTGCTGTATTTCCAACAGAATTTTGTGCGGATTGCAGCAATCGAACTGCTCGTTGCAGTGGTGCTAAGCATGCTTTCTAGCTCGGTTGCCATCGGTCGGTATTTGAAGGTTTGACGTTGACGAGTGCGGTATTTTTTTATACACTCATACCGCTCTTTTTGTTCTAACAAAAATTATTGGGGCGTAGCCAAGCGGCAAGGCAACGGGTTTTGGTCCCGTCATGCGTAGGTTCGAATCCTACCGCCCCAGCCACATTGTATGAATCGGAAAACGCAATTTTAGGCTTTTCTCGATTGAAAGTTTTTACGTTTGCAAAGGTAGAATGATGAGAGTCGCTAGAAGTAGTCGTCAGTCAAGCGTTTCACATATACAACGAACTATCCAATTACGTGAGCAGACCGTTCCGTACACATTGCGCACGAGTCAACGCGCACGACGCATGCGGTTGAATGTCTATCTGGATGGGAATTTTGTGGTGACACGGCCGCGGTGGGTTGGAGAGTTTGTCGTGGAGAAGTTTATTTTGCAGAATGCAGATTGGGTCTTAAAAAAACTTCGCTCTGTAAAATCCATTGATCAAGACGTAGCGCCAGACAGACCTCAACAATTCGCAGAACATAAAGATCGGGCGCTAGAATTTGTGCGTTCGCGTGTCACGTATTGGAATCAATTTTACCATTTTGATGTTGCGAACATAGGCGTGCGTAACCAAAAAACGCGGTGGGGAAGTTGCTCCAGCAAACGCACGTTGAGTTTTAACTTCAAGATGGTATTTCTAGCGTTACATCTCGCGGATTACATCATTGTGCACGAGCTTTGTCACCTCCAAGAGCTCAATCATTCCCCAGCATTTTGGCGGCTTGTGGAACGCACCATTCCGAATCACAAAGAAATTCGGAACATTCTGGCACATCGCCACACATTACTTTTGTTAAAGTAGATTGAAAAATCACTGTAGGACGAGGCGTGGATCTTCAACGCAGTGTCGATAACGGTCAAAATTTCTCTAGAGCTCATCTCAAAAATAGCTTTATCGGCATTTCGGATGCCGTTTGTGCCGA
>CAZOCX010000013.1:0-12729 GCA_964578475.1 uncultured Gammaproteobacteria bacterium
TGCGATTGCGGCATTCAGTCGTGATGTCATGTCTGTTGCTTCAATGGGTTCTTTGGGGAGACCAGCAATTTGTTCTCCTTCTAACGCATAATAGCCTCGTAACGATTCTGTTGAGCGCGGAAACATAAACTTCCCAGCTTCTAGACGAAACTCTCGGGCTTTTGCTTTTAATTTCTCAATCTTTTCTTCGACATCTTTCACCTCTGCATCACTCAACCATTCCGGGGAACCTGGCGGCTTGGAACCAACATATTCGCGAGCAGCATCTTTGATGACTGCCTGGGATCTGGCCTGCCGTGTGAGTTCTTCTTGTAATCTTTTCTTTTCTTCGAGATCAGTAACAGATCCAGCACCAACGGTAAAACCACCTGCTCCGGCTTCATTCTGCTTGTTTGTGCGTTCTTGTTCTGCTTGCAGGATCGCATCCCTTACCCGTTGGAGATCTTTTTCAAGATCTGCTTTTACTTTAGGACTTCGTGTACCCTTAACCCGTCGCTCTAATTTGTCACGCTCCACGGTTAAATTTGCAATTTTCTCTCCAGCCCTTTTTTCTGCTGCTAATGCATCAAATAAGTTCTTGAATGTTTTTTTATAGGTTCTAAGTATCTCCTCAATGTCACTTCGCTTACTTTCATTTTTTTCTTCTTCCATCTTCTTTTGAAGACCTGCCATGCGCGATCGGACAATCTCTGCAGCAAGCTGGGCATCCCGAAAGTCATCCGCGTGAAAATCCTTGGTTTCATCTGTGGACGCTTCGCTTAATTCTCCTTCAAGACTTTCCGCACGCGTTGCCTCTTCCTCGCGTTCTTGTCGTTTTTTTTGTGAGTGGTCTAATGTACCTGTGAGATTCTGGATTTCCTTATCTGTTTGATCTGCGTTATGGGATGCTTCTTCGGTTCTCTGTGCACTACCCCAGGTAGTTTTCCAGCGGCCTTTTTCTATATGTTCTTTCCAGAACACGGAATCGCCAGATAAAAACCGCATGGCCATGGATTTGACCTCATGACCTTGTCCATAGAGCTCTTTGGATCGATCTTCAATCAGTTGCCTCCCGGTCCCCTGCCGACTTTTCTTCAAGTCCTCTCTCCAGTGCTTCCAAGTTTCAACACGATCTTTCCACATCCCCGGACTCACAGCGCCCCAGAAACCCACTTTCCCTTTACCGAGTTGACTATAGCCCTTCCAATTCGCGTACAATTTCAATCCTGCACCCCCAAGAGCTGGGACAGCGGTTGACAAACTCTCCATGTACTTTGCGCCTAATCCGCCAACGCTTGACGCAATTTTCGCGCCTCCTAATAGCAATGCGATCACCACGATAAAGTTCGTGATCGAATTCATGTTCCCGAACTCTGACGGATAGAAAACAGTCGAACCGCTCAACGCACCGCCAGGATCTACGACGCCCGTATAAATAATGCTTTCGGTGGATGCTGCGGAATCCGCAATAATACTGAATGTCAGCCACAAAAAAAATCCCATGACCGGCGCATTGAACATGTATTTCCCGAGACTTGACCACCATTTATTGGAAAACTCCTTGGTCGCGGGAAGAATCCCTGCAACATAGGGGATGGGAGACAAAATCAAAAGGATCCACAGCGCAATAATCCGACCCACCAGCATCAGTCCCAGACCTAAGATCACACCTGTTGCAATCAGTAAAAAGAAAATTCCTAATATTCCCACGAGCAAGACATCCCAAAACTGAATTTTTGCTCCCGCGACATCCTCGCCAATTAATCCGAGATTTGTTTGCAAATTGCCCAAATTTAACATTTGGCCAAGTCCCAACGCGCTGTCGAACGTCAATAACTTCGCCGCGTCATCAATAAAGGCATTGACGAATGTTAAAAATACGACTTGCGACATGTCGATGAAAAATCCGGTGATCGAATCGCTGAAGTTCACCAAAATTGCCATCAAGATGAATTTCACTAACAACGATTTATAACTATACTGGGTGGATTTAATGATCGTGCCAAAGGCGATCACCAGGAGGATCACAATAAAGAACATGTTTGACAAATCGCGGACTGCGGCCCAGCCAAGCCGGACAGCTTGATGATCGATAAACGTATTGTATTGTGCTGCGACAGTGAACAATGCAACAGAGATGCTAAACAACACGCCGACAACATAGATCAAAAGCCGCAAAATATTCCCAATAATTTGCCCGATCGCTTCATCGGCAATGGCCGTAATCGGATCCGCATAGACGGCATTCGATCCAACCAGCACAACCAACAGCGTTACAAATATTGCGATGACGGCGAGTTCCCGCCGCCGAGAAAACAGATGATACGTTTTAAACAAAAAATTCATTCGTGTGTTTTGGTTAATCTGACGACACGACTACGGTTCCAGCATACGGAATCCATGCGCCACTTGCCGGATCGACACAAGAAGAGTTAATGCCAACACGTTCAAACGAACGGTATCCATCTGCGTTCCCATCTCCATTCGTACACCATTCCCAGTTATCGACGAGCAATACCCGTGGAACATACGTACCAGCCTGCGTGTATGGATGGCTAAACCGGAACGGCGCTTCGGGCGACGACAACTCCAATCGACCCCACGGAATCGGTTGAATCGGAGTTCCATCATCCCAGTCGACGTAAATCACCTGCAATGGCCGCTGTTCTGGATCAATGTGTCCTGTAAATGACAATTGAACGATGGTGCCTTGCGAGACATTCAAAATCCCTGTGGATCCATTGACCAAAAGATTCTCGACGTTCGGCGGTATGCCGCAGTATCCTTCAACACCGTACTCCTGGGGTATTCCGTTCGCATGACCAAAGAGATTATCCCGTTCACCCGGAGCGCATTCAAACATGAATTGATAGCTAGCCGCCCGACCGTTATATGTGGAATCTTTTTCGTATTGACGTGTCGTTTGATCCCAGCGGAATTTTTCAACGAGGTTTGCAAATAAGTATTGAAAATAATCTGGGATTCTTCGAAATGGCGAGATCGACTCAACACTTTGTACTCTTCCGCCGATACAAACATCGGTTCCGCCAGGATTACAATCATCATCCGCAACACATTTCTTTAGCGACTCGCTACAAATACTGGTTCCAATGCAAATACCTCCACTGCAATCGTTATTCGTCAAACACGGTTGACCATTCACTTCGCGTTTTGAGGCATGCTGACATTGGCGCGCAGGACAGATACTTCCTCCGGTGCAAGAACCTCCCGGACATTCCACACCACATTGAAACGGAAGTCCTGCACGTGGGGTTTCAGAGCTCGTTCCCGACCGCGACTGAACAATGAGAGGATCGTTCTCTCGACTGTACGATGTCGAAAAATCGATACCGTCCCATGATTCTGGTCCGCCTCCAATCGGTGGAACAGACGACCCAAATGGCAGCTCATCACTCGAACCCGTTTGCTCATAGGTATAATGCAAATCCGGAACATCCGTAATCCCTGTCCCTGTATTCACACGCTCGACCCATGCATAGTCGCGATCCACATCTGCGACCTTTACAATCTCCTGGCACGCAGTCTGAAGTACAGCGTTCATTTGTAATACAACGTCCTCCCAAACATTATACCGCTCGCAAATACTCGACTGGAATGGTTGTGACTCTGATAACATTCCATCAGGATCCCAATTTACCCGCACTGCGTTGAATACTCCACTTTTATCTTCAGGACAATTTGTTGAGTCAAATAAATCCTTTCCATACAAACCAATGTAGTCCGGACCGGAAAAATCTGCGGAACCAAATTCCAAAATCCAATCCTCGGTTCCATCCGAATCTTTCACTACGCCACTCCATGCCGTGCACGGAATCGGATTGTTATCGCTATCATTTCCACAATTGATCGAGCTCGTATTTGGATCATCGAGAGAATTGGAATACCGGAGTGTCTCGCGACCCAACAAAAATTGTGTTTTATCACCTGGGTATCCGTCATTGATATTGGAACCGCTAGACCCGTGCTCAACGTTCATTTCAAAGAAGCGCACCTGGTCCTTGAATAAAGCCCTCTCAAGAGAATTTCCTGATGGGGAAAAATCTGTGGATATAAATCCCGGATTCCCGGAATAAAATCCAGGTTCGTTAAAATTGTCGCCGCAATAATCTGTCCGCCAATGACATCCTGACCAAAAATTCAGAACTCTACTGCACTCATCTTCAGAGTCAACGTTACAATAGTTCACCGGACGCTCGTATGTTCCCTCTTTGATCCAAGAAGCTATTTGCGGGTCGCCATTATTTGTCGAGATTGGCATCCCCTCTGAACAATAATATAACGGCCGCCGTTGCGCATATCCCGCAGGCGGTTGATTATTGAGTCCGGCTTCACCGGAAATCACATCCACGGGCCACCAGGTCAAACATTGTTCGGGCCGATTCGGATTTCGTTGCAAACAATAGCCTGACCATCCAGCATGCTGGATAGACTTTTCATCCACGTAATTACATGCAAGGGAGTCTTGTTCCGGATACGCTCGACATTCTCGGCTCACATACTTCGGGTCGGATTGGTCCGAATGTTCATTTTGATACTGTAATACCGGCAGCATCGAAAGGTCATCGATCACGAATGACTTCCCAGCGACTTCGAATACCAAATCCGCAGGCTCTGTCGGATTAGGCGTAATCTGCGCAGGCCCCAAGATATGACGTTGTTTGGATCCAGAAAGCTGTGCCTCACCGATCGTATAGGTGTTCCCGCTGTTTCCTCGAAGTTTCACGGTTAACGGAACAGGATTTACCCCGTCATAGTTCGGAGAATAACCTGTAAAGGTGACCACGTACTCACCTTCCACTACTTGCAACGAGAAATCATATTGAATACCGTCACTATCATCGGGATTTTGGGAATCCGCGGAATACTGTAATACATTATTTCCATTCAGACGATCTTCAATATTGCTTGGATTCGTCAATTCCTGTGTAACAGGTTCGTCCTCAATCGTAATCGCGCCAGCGTTGAGTAACGTCCAGCGACCAGTATACGTCGGAATACATTTTCCTGGAATGGGAACATTTTCCGTGTTCACAATGGTTCCAGTTCCACATTCGGAGTCACTTAAACATGTCTGATCAATGCGCGTAGAAAAACTATGTTCATCGCACCTACCGGGAAATCCGGTAAACAGATTATCTTCAAACGTACCATCCACAATGAGTTCTTTGTAGGCAGAACTTACACCGACTTCGCTCATGGCGGTCATGGGATAAGTGCCTTCCACCACTTCACATACCCCTCCACCGGTACAATCGGAATTCGTGTGACAGTCTCGTGTCCGATCATTGGAACACCCAAAACTCATCCCTACTAAATCTACACCGCTGGTGCGCGGCAATTCCGTGAACAGCACATCTCGTGTAGCGCGACTTGCTGTTTGATTTTGGGGTTCATCATCTGCAAATCTCTTACACGTGTAATCAGGATTCATTTCCACACACCGTCGAATACTTCGACATTGCGTTTCTTCACGTTTCCCATCGCGATCAATGTCCTGCGGATCTGGAACGACTTCCGAGAAATCGCACGCCAACCATTCTGAACACGTGCGGTCGGGTCGCACACGGACAGTGATATTCGAGTCACAGAAGTCTGAAGCAGAAGGATTGGTTTGTTCAGAGTTGCATGGAACTGGCGGTCCGATCGGATCGTTCTGTACACATTGATACCCACGGCTCGTACACGCGGTATCTGACAAACTCGTACACGTGCCCTTGATGGTATCCCCATCTTTGCACAAGAATGGTGCGCCACTTGGACTCAAGTCTGCAGTGTACGGCGTCGAAGCATCGACAGAATTTCGGAACAATTTACATGTCGGATCCACGGCAACACCATCTGTCCCCACTAATTCACAAGAAGTTTCAAGTGTCTGGGAAATCATGGCGTATTCTTTACATCCTGGAGCATGCACACCGAAAATCCGATTTCCAGGGTTCTCTAATGCTTGACAGGTCCCGTCTGCACGTAAAGAATAATAGACAGGCACACCATCTTCGTCCTCTACGTACGGACATTCCGAGAAACACTCGACCGGATCCATGGGATCACGGTATACCGAGCATCCTGTTTGTTCGACCGGACACGCGCCCGTAAATTCTCCATCCGGACGAATCGGCGGATCAGAACTTTCGCCGACTAAACTTGTTACTGGACAGGGGACATCTCCCTCCACACCATCAACAAACCAATTCGCGGTCCCGCCGCCGGACGGCACCCGATATGTACACAACGCTTCATTCGGATCTTTGAAGAACCGACTCTGACCTCCTGCAACATCCGGGATAAACTCTTCACAGGACCGAGCCTCTTTTGTACAAATGGCCGTATCAAAATGTTCCGCATTCACAATACGTGATTCGGTTCCATATCCTTGGAACGCTAAGACGGAGGTGTCGCCGACTGTTTCTGGACCGAAGATCGCCCGACCGACTTCCTGGCACCCTTGCGCTTCTTCGCGACAATAATACTGGGCATTATTCACATACGTCACAAATGTATCCTCGGGAACGACCGTCGAAATCGATCCATCTTGGCTCATCGAAAACGTTTCTTCAGCCGGATCAATGGTATTGCGCGTGTCGATGAATAACTCACAACCAATCGCATCATCACGGCAAAGTTTTTTGAAATCCTGAATAAAGGAAGTGTCGCCTTCACGGTCGCGGTATGCTTCACAACCAATCTCCTGACAATATGCGCCATTCGCTACCAGGGTATTTTTCACCAAATACACGCTGTCCGACACTTCTCGCAATAAGATGTTATCGACAAACACATCTCCATCCGAAACATTTTCAATCGCAAGTTGCGTAGAAACGCCAAGATCGGACGTGAGCACTAGCGGCCCTAATGTGTACGGTTGCCATTCTCCAGCTAACGAAAGAGTTGGATCTCCGCCACTGCGCGTAAAGTACACACGCTCTGCGCCATTGTCTAATGAGAATGTCGCATCACCCGGTCCTTTTGCCCAGAATTCCACCACGTAGGAGGCTCCGACTCCAAAGCTTCCACCCGCAAGGCGTCGCGCAGTACCGTTCACAGCCATCGAATGATCCGGAGGAACCTGATTCGGAATCGGTGTTTCTGCTGCTAAAATTCCACCCTGCCAGGGATCAATGGTTTCTGCGAACGTATCGTAAAAGAGGCGTTGCGTATTGCCCGCTCCATTGCCAGAGTATTCACGACAACTGGCAGCCTGTGGCGCACAGGTCCGACTGCGCGCGGTATCCACATAGTACACTTGCTGATCTAAGGTATTGCGTAACGGATCACACGATTCCGACTCGTGAATGACGAGCGATGCATAACGATAGAAGAGATCAATCTCTCCATTGTCTTGAATAAAGTGATATTCGCGACAATCCGGATTCGTGCCAAACTCTTCCGTACAATCGATCACGGTGTCTGCTGTATCCACACAGGTTAGTTGGTCGTCATCTGTTCCCACCGACAAATTCGTACACGGCGCGTTGCTTCCAAGATTCGTCTTCAATAAACGCTCTTCGAATAATTCATATCCACCAGAATCTGCAACGGTCCAGGACAAATACGGTCGCACGTTTTGAGAAGGATTCGAACCTGGTACTACGCATTGGCGAATGCGTGTGTAATATTCTCTCTGCTCTGGATTTTCACTCGAAAGATTCGTGAATTCTTCACACCCCACGTCCAAGGCAGAACATTCCTGACCCTTTTCCGGAATAATCGGAAACTCACCTTCCAGTCGCTCTGCAATGGGTTCTAACGGACCAACAGTCACGCCGACCAAGGATTTTTGTTTAAATAACTGGCACCCTACTTGATCTGCCGAACATAATTCACCGGGAATCCCGGGGACTACCGGATCTCCATTTAACGGCGTATACAGCTCACATCCCACTTCTTCGTTCGAGCAGAGGGGAGCAAAACTTCGACACTCGGGCCGATCACTGGGGCTTCCGGTACATCCAAATGCATTTCCTGTCGGTGGAACTTTCATGTGCAACGTGTGACTTACCGCATACTCGGCATACCCCGTGCTTTCACCCCCATCTTGAAAGTGGAGATTATCGAGATAGATGGATCCGTTGATGGGTTCGATGGTGAATCCAACCGTATTTCCGGATCCCGATTCCGGGATTTCCATGGACAATGTAAAAATTTGCCAGTCGCTCGAAAGCGGGATGGTCTTGTCCGCACGTGTCGCCCCGCGCCCATGGAGAGAATAGCGCAAATCTGTTGCGCCATTACTCTTTACTGCAAACTCGAGCGTAAATTGTTTTCCGATGATATCAATGGGTCCTTCTTCTGTTTGATACACGACATCGTACTGAAGCGTGCCATCCGCAAGTTCGTAACTTTGAGATCCATTGTACGGTGCTTCCATTCGACGTAAATATCCGGCACCATTCACGCTAAAATGGTATTCCGAAAGCAAATCCGGTGTGTCATCATAAGCGTCAGATCCTTCAGGCGTTAATTCAAATGATCCATTGCGCACGAGATTTGCTCCCTTGATCGTGCGCTGTAATCGCGTACAGCCGACATCCCCACTCGCACATTCCGTGGCTTCCTTGTCTAAAAACTGTCCTTCCGTCACCACGCCTGCCAAATCCTCTGGATCCCGACAAGACCATGTCTGCGTATCTGGATCAAATTGTTCTCCGCTGGTGCAATAAAATTCACACCCCGCATTATTGGAATTGCAAGCACCACTTTCATCTAAGGTATTTTGCAAATACGCAACTTGCTCACCAGAGTCCCCGCGACGGAACGACTGACAACTCGCATAGGGCAATTCACATGCTTCTCCTTCAAACTTCCAGTTCTGCTCTTCTTCGGTGCAATATCCATAGGCCCGACACTCGCCGGTGTTGGGATCTTCGGCAACGCAGGAACGATCATCGACACACGAAGTTTGACGCGTGACAATGCGTTGTTCTGGAGATCCCTCGACCCCATCGTTATCCAAAAATTGTTCATCTAAAATCACGTTGGTGAATCCCTCGCGCTCACACATTTGCGCAGGAGCCTTTAACACCCATTCCGGATCCACCAGATGATAAAACACCGAATTCGGATCGTAGTATTCATCCATCAATTCACCTACTGTTTTTTGTAATCCATGATCACGAATGTATTCTGCGGCAATTTTCCAGCTTGTGGGAACAATCCGGTAGTGCGCCATAATCACAATACTATTGTACGGAATTCCTTCCTCCAACGTTAACGCGCGTCCGCCTTCACCGTATCCAAATAACTTTTCACGCGGGATGAATGCGGTCGCACCTGCGGTTATTTGATCTGCGTTCGGAGCCGCGTCTTTGAGACGAATGCCCTCTTCTGCCGCCTCACGGAACCCTTCATCGATTGTGCAATTCAACGGTGTAGCGAATTGCCCAGGACATGTTGCTAAGTCATTTAAAATATCCAAATCGCCCCCGCGTTGAAATTGCGTTTGGGCAAACGATGCGAATCGCGCAAGTGCAGCAGATCGTCCCGCGCTTCCTCCGGCAGCTCGAAATGGTCCACTACCACCGCCAATAAATCGCGTATCCTTATCCGCATCAGGTCCAATTCCCTTAAACGGGATTTGAATATAACTTTTGATAAACGTGTCGGCAAAAATTCCAATCGCATCGGCGATAATGTCATCTCCAAACACTTCTTTCGGTAAAAATAACTTTCCTAATGAAACACTGTACGTGTCACCAAATAACCGTCCGGGCGTCTTAATGTCTCCAACCAAGTTCGTGAGAGGGCGGAATCCTTGTCCTTCGATTCGGGCATACCTGGCGGTCTCCTCTTGCAACGATTTTCGTTCAACGGCGTCGTTAAAGAATTTCAAGTATTGCGTCGTGGTATTTCCCTCCTTGAAATAATTTGGGATGTTCACGACAAAATATTCATTAAAATCTTTCTCCGCGATCCGATTGGGTAATCCTTTCCAAATATCTTCATAAAAACTACAACGTCCCTGCTGCACATTGCCCCCCAACAAATCTGTTACCAATCCTGCTTGAATTTGGAATTGAATGTTTGGATCGAATGCACAAATACTCATTCCAAACCCACCAATACATTCGCCTCCGCCCGGACATTCTCGATCACTTTGGCATGCGCGACCATGAAAGGGATGTCTACTCGTGGCTCCGGTTTCGTCTCCAACCTTCCCGATCGAACATTCCTCCTGCACACATTGTTCGATACACGCATTGGTCTGGTCACCACTTCCATCACACTCGGAAATACAATCTGCGCGACACGCTGGATCTCCACCGGTTGTATCGATTTGACTCGGATACACACACGTGCGTTGTGTTGCAAGCGTTTCGATAAAATTTGCTGCAGCGGAATCCCCAGCTTTCGTCAAATAATCAAACATGCTGTCTTGATAGAATACGGGCTTTTGTCCCTTGGCTTTGGATGCCAAATCCACCGCAACCTGATAAGCGAGTTGATTGACAAACGTTTGCATGGCGCGATGCTTTGCGGCCTTGTATGCCTCACCCCATTTTTTTACTAAGTATTCATCGACATCGCGAATCACGTCTGCCGCACGTTCCACGATCTCTACCGCCAGTTGCGCTGCGTCAATTACTGCGCCAAAAAACGCTTGCGAACGCCTCGGAACTGCAACTCCGGTTAGCACGATCACAATACTCAAAACCGTTGCAAGAATCCGAATGTTTTTTGAAAAATTTGAATGCATGGACTATGAATTTGTTGCTGTCTTTTCTGCAGACTGCACCGCAGCTTCACCGAACTGGTCGACAAGAGAGGTACGGAAGACCGCCTGAACTTGTTCATCCGTGAGCTTCGAAATTTCAGCTTCAGAAACTCCACTCGAAATGAGGAGGTTTCGAAGATCGGATGCGTTGAGACTCAATAATTGCGTTAGCGCCTCTTGAGCTTCTGGGGATGAAGGAGTAGAGGAACCGACGCTTCCGGTAGTTCCCGTTTTTTGGACCTCCGCATAAAGTTCAACCACTTGTTCATCCGTTAGTGCGTCGACTTGAGCTATCGATACTCCATTGGCTTTCAACACATCCCGTATTTGACTTGCGGATAATTGCCCAGCTTCGGTTAACGGCTCTGCTGAAACGGGATTTGTCAAATCCAATGAGCAGGTTTCTCCTTCCGGACAATTCGGGTCGTTTCCAGACTTCACTTCTGCATCATCGTCGACTCCATCGCTATCGGAATCTTTTGTATAAGGACTCGTTTCAAAGACATACAGCTCCGCATAATCATCGAGGGTGTCTTGATCGGTGTCCTGGGCTCGCAATTCATCTAAGGTCTGAATTTGTGCTGTCTTTCGCGCATCAATGCCCGTGACCTGACTACCATCCAGCACAAAGGGAAGATTCAACGTGTTAAAAATTTGCAAGACACCGAGGACTAGTGTAACCCCTAAAAGACCTGCGATGATCCCAAATGCATAAACGCGTGTGCGGTGATCATCTGCTGCGATGGAAGAGAGCCAACGGTCCAATTGCACTTGTAGCGGCTCGCGCGCAACAGGTTCCTGCGCAGGTGGTTGGGTTTTCAAAGGATGTCCGTTTTGCATGTAATCGTAGAAACCAATTCGGATACTTTTCGAATTCGTCGGTTCTAGAAATGACCCTCGCAACCATCAACCTACGATACGAGAACATATCATCTCATTGCTGCAAAATCCCGATCAAAAATGTAAATTTATTATACCACAAACTGCCCTGAATCGTTATCCCTATGCATTCAGACTTGAACTTAGAGCTCATCTTAAAAATAGCTTTATCGGCATTTCGGATGCCGTTTGTGCCGAAACTGCTGAAGAACGAGGAGGAATACCGAGGTATTTCGACGAGTTCTGAAGCAGTTGCAGGCCAAACGGCGCCAAAATGGCCGGAAGATTATTTTTGAGATGAGCTCTAGAACGATTTCAAATTTTTGGGATTGTATCCAACAGTCTCTGCCACTGCTCAATAGATAATTCTTGCGGACGAGACATTTCCGGAATTCCTGCTGCAGTTAAATAGTGCTTTGCCGTTCCGGCAGAGCAATGCAATCCATTCGATAATGAATTGTGTAATTGTTTTCGTTTGCCGGAAAATCCCATGCGCGCGATACGTAATAGAGCTTCCGAATCCGGGACCAATGGTCGTTCACGTCGGTCCATCCGCACAATCGCGCTTTCCACATCGGGTTTCGGGAAAAAAGCTGTTGATGGAACATCCCGAATCCAAAACGGAGTCGCAAAAATCTGCACACTCAATGCAAGAAGGTTCATACTCCCTGGGGTTGCAATGATCCGTTTTGCGACTTCTTTTTGGATCATGACCGTCATTCGCTGTGGCGGGAATGCACCCCCCCAACACATGCGGAATAATTGAGAGGAAATCTGATACGGAAGGTTAGAAACAATTGAATACTTTTGGTGTTCGGCAACTTCTTCTAAATTGGACGTACGTACATCCTCGAATCGATAACGAAATTCCGGATGGATCGTGTGAATCTTTTCTAAGATCGGCTGGAACCGGGTGTCGGTCTCAATCCCCGTCACATGCGGCGTAGCTTTAAGGATGCGAACAGTTAATGTCCCGATCCCTGGCCCAATTTCTATGATGTGGTCGGATGGAAAAATTTGCGCTGCAGAAAGAAGGTCGTTCATCACCCTCTCGTCAATCACAAAGTGTTGTCCGAATTCTTTTCGAGGATCAATGCGATAGCGTGAACACAAAAAGTGTACTTCTTGCTCGAGTTTAC
>CAZOCX010000014.1:0-12363 GCA_964578475.1 uncultured Gammaproteobacteria bacterium
AGATTAATTCCGTGCCATGGCTTTCTGATCCAGAAGCGAAGCTTAAAGAAAGCATCTACGAGTTTGATGCTACAGACCATACAAGAACAATACATTCTTATTTCCAGGCCATTGCTGAAAGGCCTTGGATTATTGGTTATTTTCATTTCGGCTATACTCACTGGGAAGATCCTTTATCCCCGTGGATGTCGATACGAGGAAAATCAGCCGAAGATTTGTGGAGGAAATGGAATGAAGTCATCTATGGCGGACAGTAAAATTGAAGCTGTGGACGGGCAGGCCCCTGCCCTTTGCCCAAAAGTTCGCGCGCAGATCCGCCGTCGCAGCGCCGTCTGGGGAAAAGTAGACATCGACATCCCGTTCAAACTCGGTTACGATCAATCCATGGGCGATCTTATTTGTAATCGTCCATATCTATGAACGAAGAACGTATTTTAGAGAAACTCGATCCACGCTTTGATGCGATCGATAAGAAGCTGGTTTCACAGGATGAGCAGCTTGGATTTATGCGCCAGCACATGGTGACAAGAGAAGAGTTTTACGAAGCGATCGCGCGCGAGGAAGCAGACCATGGGGCAATTCGTGAGGAAATCGAAAACAGGGGACGGGCGACGCTGGAAATATTAGAGCACCACTCCGTAATGTTAAAACGTCTGGACGATGAGCGGTTATCCACCACGGAGTGGATCCGGCGCGTGGACGAGGATCTTTCGCTCCTAAAAACACGAGTTGATCTTGGATAGTGCATATCACAGGTGAAACTATTGCCAAACATCTAGCCATCGGTTATGGTTGTTGTAGTTTGTTTTCGGGGTGTGGCCCAGTTGGTCTAAGGCACATGCATGGGGTGCATGGGATCGGGAGTTCAAATCTCCCCACCCCGACCAATCAGAATTTAACGATTTTTCAAGATCCGACAATTGTTCACTTGTTCCGATGGACATCGGGCAGTTCGTGCTCGTCGCGGGCAATCACGGGGCGCATGCACAGAAACAACTGGACGCACAGCAGAATAAGTATCTATTACGTTTCCGTAGGTGATATGATTTCTCTTGAACGATCAAGATTCCTATGATATATTGGAGCAAATGACTCATCTACGTAAGTTTTTAAACCATTATTCGCATTTGATAGCAATTTGCGTGCTGGGAGTTTTTGTGTTTATTTCCAGTATCGGGATTTTATTGAATACAAATCACATGATGAAGAATGGCACTGCATCGTGTCCATTCTCAATGGAATCGACACTTTGCCCGATGGGAATTGTGGATCACGTTTCGATGTGGAGAAAGATGTTTGAAGGAAACGCTGTACAAGAAATGCTGGCTGTTATTGTTGCAGGTTTTGCGATGACCATGGTCGTGAGCATCACGCGCTCGGAGATCCGGCATGGACCACCGGGCAATCGTCGTGTTCGCGATATTCAAAACGCATTGAGTAATGTCGTTAAAGATTTGCGCGGAGCATTTGCGCAAGGAATTTTGCATCCACGGCGTTGGGGGATCGTAACTTCTTGATCACGGTTTTCGATATTCGATGCCGTGATATGGAGTGTTTTGTTAATGCAAATTCTTTATGGATCATCCCCAAATTCAAAAAATGAAAGTCAATGTGCACGGCATGACCTGCGCAAGCTGCGAAATCATGATTGAGCGCAGCTGGAAAAAAATTCCGGGTATCCGACATGTGTCGGTGAATCATGCGAACGGAAAAGCAGAAATTTTATGTTCGAGTAAACCGCCGATCGCAGAACTGCAGCAGGCGATTCAGGAGCATGGATATACAGTTTCTGAACATCAAGAAGCAACACCTCCGCCCGAACCGATCCATCATCGCGCAACCAAACGCGATTACGCAGAAATCGGAGCAGCATTCCTTGTAATTCTCGGGCTGTATTTACTGCTGAAGCAACTCGATCTGCTTCCAAGTGGTTTTGGCGTGAAGGATAACATGAGCTATGGATTCGTGTTTGTGATTGGATTAGTTGCTGCCGTTTCGACGTGTATTGCGGTGACCGGCGGTTTGCTTCTTGCGATTGCTGGGAAGTATAACGAGCGGAATCCTGACCTTTCCGGTGTACAGAGGTTCAGGCCGCATGTCTACTTTAATGCTGGTCGTGTGGTGTCGTACACGCTCTTGGGCGGCGTTATTGGCGCGCTGGGTTCAGTCATCACACTTTCGCCGAGAGCATCCGGATATTTGACGATCGTGGTCAGCATCATAATGATCATCTTGGGATTTCAGATTCTCAAAGTGTTCCCCTGGATGAAACGGTTTCAGCCGAAAATGCCAAAGTTCCTCGCGCACAAGATTCATGATTGGAGCGCAAGCGACCGGAAAGCAGCGCCATTCTTCCTCGGAGCTTCGACATTTTTCCTTCCATGTGGATTTACGCAGGCACTGCAACTCTACGTGTTAAGTAAAGGCAGCTTCACGGTTGGGGCGTTTACAATGCTTGCGTTCTCACTTGGAACGCTTCCAGCACTTTTGTCGTTATCGGCTATTTCAAGTTTTTCCAAAGGCCGTTTCCAACGTTATTTCTTGCGATTCGTGGGAGTGCTCGTGATCATTCTAGGATTCACGAATATCCAGAGTGGATTTGCGTTAACCGGAACAAGTCTGGACTTCGGTGGAGAAGAAAAGCAAGCCGCAGTAGTTCAACGACAGCAGGATCCGAATGTCAAACTGATTGACGGTAAACAAGTTGTTGCCATGACTGTACGCGGTCTGCAATATTCCCCGTCTCAATTTACCGTGGAGCAGAATGTGCCGGTAGAATGGCGCATCGATGGGACCCAAGCGGGTGGTTGCGCACGTGTGATTACCGTTCCAAAACTAGGTATTGTTCAATCACTGAAGTCTTCTGGTGTTACCACGATTTCATTCACGCCTACAAAGGCGGGCAAGCTCGAATTTAGTTGCTCGATGGGAATGACCACGCGTGGTGCAGCATTCAATATCGTTGCTTCGAGTTCTGGAAATTCTGGAACTACATCGGGCGGCGCGAATCAGATTCCAATCGCGCCATGTGATCCTCGCGTCGCAGAGTGTATTACTAACTAACATTTATATTATAAAAACCCTTCTTCATATTGAGGGAACACATTGTCATGCCTGCAAAGCCTTGATCGAGGATGTTGCGCGGGAACTTCCTGGCATTCAGTCGTGCACTGTCGACTTTGAAACCGGAATGACAGAAATTGAACATGATGCAACATTTTCAGTGGATGGCTTCCGCAAGGAGATCGAAACTCTTGGCGAGTACCGTGTGAAGACTGAAGGGTAAATCGTTGCAAAATGAGCAGAGTTGGTATAGAAGCGTTTTTTTGGGTAGAATACCAAGAGTAGGTATTAACACCAAAAATCTTATGCCAGATGGCGATTTTACAGTATCAAAAATCGAGGTCGACCGCGATTTGTGTATTGGTGCGGCAAGCTGTGTGGCAATCGCTCCAGATGCGTTTGAGCTCGACACAGAAAATAAGGCTGTAGTCAAAGGCACGTGGAACGAGCATGATGCACAATCTCTCCTCGATGCAGCAAAGGCTTGCCCGGTGATGGCCATCAAGATTTACGATCAGAGTGGTAAGCAGATTTATCCCGAAAGCTAATGCCATTTTATCTTCGATCGAAAAAACTTCGAATTGCGTCCGGCGGATACCGTGATGTGGTGCTTCACCCGCGTGATGCAACCAATTTTGGGTTACATTTAGGTGACCGCATCCGGATTCGTTGGGATCACAAAGAAGAATATGCCGAAGTGGGGATTTCGCGTACCGCGGTCAAAAGCGGGGAGTTGGGATTATTTGAAGAAGTCTGGAAGCATCATGACGTATTGAATAAGGGCGAAATTATCGAAATCGATTTGATCGGACGTCCCGAGTCGATTGTCGCCATCAATAAAAAAATGTTAGGAGGGAAACTTTCCGATCAAGAAATTCGCTGCATTATTAAAGACGTCGTTTCCGGTCGTCTCTCGGATATGGAGATTGCGTATTTTATGGGATCGGGGTTCTTTCACCCATTCTCCAATTCAGAGATCATTTCCATGATTCGTGCAGTTGCGGAAACCGGAGAAATGTTGAAACTACCATCAACCCGACCCGTGATTGATAAACATAGCGTCGGAGGGCTTGCCGGGAATCGGACAACCATGGTCATCATTCCGATTTTAGCGTCGTTGAATCAGTTTTATGTTCCAAAAACATCATCCCGCGCGATTACATCGCCGTCTGGTACCGCAGATACCATGGAGGTGTTAGCACCCGTGACGTTTTCGTTGAAGAAAATGCGGGAAATTGTCCTAAAGACCGGCGCGTGTCTGGTTTGGGGTGGGGGAGTAAATTTTGCACCAGCAGATGATATCTTCATTCGCGTGACAAAACCTCTTTTTGTCGAGCCTGTTGATAAAATGATTGTCAGTATCCTTTCGAAAAAAGTCGCAGAAGGTGTCCAGTATTTATTGTTCGATATTCCGTATGGTCCATCCGTGAAGATCCCGACGAAACAACGCGCTCAAGAAATCGAACGTCGTGTACGGCATCTGGCCAGGCGTTTTAAGATGAAAGTTGCAGTGACTTTAACCAAAGCGTTGGAGCCTGTGGGGCGCGGTGTTGGACCCGCACTCGAAGCACGTGACGTGTTGCGCGTTCTCCAACAAAAAGATAAACGACCACCAGACTTGCAGAAAAAATCTGTGATGCTGTGTGGAAAATTGCTGGAATTAACTGGAAAGTATCGGAAAGGGACCGGTGAAGCCGTGGCGTTACGACAACTCGAAAATGGGGAAGCGTGGAAAAAAATGCAAGAAATCATTATGGCACAGGGTGGAGATCCCAATGTGGATTCGGATGAACTCACACGTGGTGCCAAAACGCATCGAATTTTTTCTGAATCTGAAGGTCGCGTCATCGCTGTGAATGACGCAGCGATTGATGAGATTGCTCGAACACTTGGAGCTCCGCAAGACAAACAAGCTGGTGTGCATATTCACGCGCGGTTTGGACAAATTGTAATGAAGGGCGCGCAGTTATTCACGTTTTACGCCGCGACCCGCGAACGTATTGAACTTGCCAAAAAGGCGCTCGAACGCCAACCGATTTTTACCATTCGTTGAATCTTATGATCCGTGCGCTGTGTTCTGGAGTGGTGTTTCTGCTGTTTGCTCTCGTTGTACCGATTTTGTGGTTTGCGACGATTCTTATCGCGCGCGTGGATGACGCAACGCTCTACACAACAATATTCCGTTCGGTATTCGAACAGTCCGACTCTTTGATAGAGTCTGTGGTTGACCTTCTGCCACAGGATGATGTCAGTGGAACGGAGACGCGATCTACTGCAGAAATGAAGGAATTTGTTGATTCGGTCAAGGCTCAACAGCTTCCCTTACAATGGCAAGAGCAAGTACTACTCTTGGTGAGTTGGATGAATCAAGATACTTCTGATCCGATTCAGGTCCGGTTCACCATGCCAAATTGGAATACCGCGGATCAAGAGAAATCCAATCAGTTGATTATTTCTTCGGATACCCAGCCCTCTTCGTCCGGGGAGAATAACGATGTGGTTTTCTCTATTCCGGACCTGCCGGCGTATCGTGTATTGTTTCAGACTGTTCGAACGAGCGTCACGCTTCTTGCATCATTCTTAACCCTCATTCTGTTACTTTCGTCGGTTTGGCTAAGGATTTTAGGGGTTCCAACGCAGAAATGGATCTCGATGCGGTGGATCGGATGGAGCGTGTTCATTCTGCGGATTATCGCAGGCCACGTGTTAGGTGCAGGAGTCGTTTTGTTGACACTTGTGATCGGGCTTTCTGCAACCCCAGCATCGATGCCGTGGATGGTAGCAAATCTCCAACCTCTAGAGGTTGCCCTTCTTCCGATGATCTCTCAAGCGATTTCTTACCTCACGGCTCCTGCATTGGTAGCGAGTATTGCCGCGATCATCTTGAGCATCGCAATACTGACAGTGACCTGGCTTCATCTGCATGGAGATCGGGCGAAAGTCAAAAAATCTCTATGACAGATCGTACAAAATACCGAATGCTGGAAATGATTCCAGGCACAATGATTTGGCTGACCTTTACAGCATCCATCGTGTTGTCGTTTGTGGCGCCAATCACGATGATTTATTTTATTTTACTCTTTGACCTATATTGGTTTGTCCGTATTGTTTACATGGTGTGTTACATGATCTTGGCCTATGTCCGATTCCGTCGCACATCGCGCTTGAATTGGCGATCGCGTGCTCAAGCGTTGCCGGGATTCGAAAAGATCCATCATGTTATTTTTCTCCCCACATTTAAAGAACCGTTGAGCGTGATTCGAACGACGTTTGAAGCACTGGTGCAATCGAATTATCCGACAGAAAAAATGATTGTTGTGCTGTGTGGGGAAGAGCGAGACGCGCAAGTTGTGCGCGAACATGCGCGTGTGATTCAGAAGGAATACGGCCATCGATTTCAAAAACTGTTGTTTACGCTTCACCCGGATGGAATACCTGGTGAAGTCGCGGGGAAGGGATCAAATTTACATTTTGCTGGTTGGCGCTTCAAAGAATATATCGACACCGAATTAAAAATTCCCTACGAACATATTCTGGTTTCCAGCTTTGATATTGATACCAATGTACACCCGGAATATTTTGGATACTTAACAGCCACTTTTTTATCCACCCCCAATCGCTTGCACGCGAGTTATCAACCCATTCCGTTTTTCCACAACAATATTTGGGAGGCGCCAGCGATCATGCGGGTTGCAGCGCTGGGGACAACCTTTTGGTTAATGAGTGAACAATTACGACCAGAACGTTTGTTCACATTCTCTTCCCATTCCATGCCATTTCAAGCGCTAGTGGACGTTGGATTCTGGCAAAACGACATCGTCACCGAGGACTCCCGTATTTTTCTCCAATGTTTACTTCACTATGATGGAGATTATCGTGTGGTGCCGCTCTATCTTCCAGTTTCGATGGATGCTGTGGTGGGGGATACCTGGGTTCAGAGTTTAAAAAATCTGTATCGCCAACAACGACGGTGGGCGTGGGGGACCGAGCATTTTCCGTATTTATTGTGGCATTATCCAGATCACCCGCGTTTGTCATTCCGTCGAAAATTTCACTACAGCTTTACGTTGGCAGAGGGGATGTTTTCATGGGCAACAGCACCCATTTTGATTACATTGCTCGGACGACTTCCACTTGCGCTTGTTGATGAGCAAGAAAAAATCAGTGTCGTGGTGCAGAATGTGCCTCAGCTATTAGAGGTGTTAATGAACTACGCGCTCGTTGGTTTGATTGTAACAGGTGTCTTGAGTTTCACGATTCTGCCACGGCGACCGCACACCCGATGGTATCAGTGGATTCCCATGGCATTGCAATGGATCCTGACGCCGATTTCCATGGTATTCTTTGGATCATTGCCCGCCATTGAAGCTCAAACACGCCTGATGTTCGGGAAGTATTTGGGATTTTTTGTTACGCCAAAGCGACGATAGCCGCAGCCCCGTAAATTCGTGAGCTGTCAAGAATTTATGAATATACGGCTACAGTTCTGTGGAGATTTTTGTAACCTTTGGCAAACGCAGAAGCACGAAGAGGTTTTTTGCCTTCCCATTGCATCTCAAGGAGTTCCAAGAATCCGTCTTTGCACTGGAGCAACACGTGATTATGTTGGATGTGGACCATCCCTATTGCACCGTTTGGTAACTGTGAATCAAGATACGGGCGCGCGCGCAAGATCTTTAGGCGCTTGTTTTGAAAAAAAACATATGCGCCAGGCCATGGCGTGTATGCACGAATCGTCCGGTCCAGGACATCAGCGGTGTTTTGTAAGTCAAGCAATCCATGGTTCCGCTGAATTTTTTTGCATGTGGATACATTTGTTTCATCTTGGGGAATCGGTGTCGCGGTTCCATCTAAGATTCCGGGCAGCCAGTCTTCTAGCACACGGGGCGCAAGCACTTTTAATTTCTCGTGCAAGGACTCCGCAATTTCACGCGGATGAAGATGTAGAGAACGCGATCCATAGATCATTCCGGAATCGACACCTTTTGCAATTTGTTGAAGTGTGACGCCGGTGAGATGTTCACCCTCGCGAATCGCCGCTTGAATGGGTGACGAACCTCGAAATTTTGGTAATAGCGAAAGATGCAGATTCACAAATCCTTTCTTGGGAATTTGCAGAATAGAGGGGGGAAGAATTTTACCATACGCAATGAGTACAGCAAGGTCAGGGGAACAGTCCTTAAATGCGCGAATAAATGTGGAGTCCAAACGCTCGGGCTGCAGAACAGGGATGCCAGCACTCACCGCAATTTGCTTGATGGGTGGAGATGCCAAATGGTTTCCGCGACCAGATGGAGCATCGGCTTGCGTTACAACAACAACGACAGAATAGTCCGATTCGATCAGCCATCGAAGTGTCGGGACCGCAAGATCCGGTGTGCCAAAAAACGCAATGCGTGGCGTTATTTTACGTGGCATGGTTGTGGTGTTCACGCCCAGGCTCAACCGGTGGGGTGCCCCGAGTAAATGTTGTCGCCCGGTCGACAAATAGTATGCCATTCGTGTGGTCGGTTTCATGCTGGATCACACGCGCAAAGAAATCTGTTGCCCGGATTCGGTGATGCGTTCCGTTGACGTCATCGTACTCAAAGTCCACCCATTGGTGACGCGGAACAACACCATACACTTGAGGAACGGAAAGACATCCTTCTTCGTCCTCCATTACTTCCGGCGATCCGCTAGTGATGGTCCCATTGAAAAATGCCTCAACGCCGCTGTCTGTATTAATCAAAAAAATTCTCTGGTTAATTCCCACCTGGCACGCAGCAATGCCGACACCGTTATAGTGAAACATTGCGCGCCCCAGATCCGCTAGCAGAGCACGAATTTCTGGTGCCGTCGGGTCCACAATCGTTGATTGTTCGCGTAATGTGGGTGTGGGTAATGTAACAATGGTGCGTTTCATGGATGTTGCATTGTAGCAGTTGAAGAAATTTTTTTCAATCCATTCGTCATTTCTAGCGGATGGGTAAGCGTTCGGGATTGGGATCGATCCAAACCGAGTCGGGAAGTGTTTGGATCATTGCGTGGTCAACGGAACATCTTTTTGCAAACAGGAGATAGTGTTTACCGGTGGTGCGTACGGGTCCCAGAAGTTCGAGATTCGGAAATGTTCGGCGTATATCCATAAGATCCTGTGAAGAACCATAGAGCGCAATACCGGGAACAACCGGTGGGTAAGAAAAATCCTTGCGACGCTGTAATTCTTGATGGTAAAAGGGTTCGGGAGATGGTGTTTCGACCGCATGGCAAAATTCGGGCGTTAGCGTGCGATGTTGAATCACAGTGTGAATCGTTCGATATGCACGAAGTCGAGCAAGAAAGCTTCGCAAGAACAGGAATCCGTCAAATTCTGCAGCAAAACTTTTTCCCGCGAGAAGTTGATCAACATCCACAATCCCTACCATCGAGAGATGGGAGAGCGCAAGATAGGGAATGGCAAATTCCGTTCCAATCACCACCGATGAACGAAGAGGAAATGTGGGGTCTTTTTTGCTGCAGCGCTGGATCGAGCGATTTCCAATCGCGGACTGCACAGCTTTCTCGAGCCTCCGAAGTGTGGTGGTTGCGAGAACGATATTTCGAGAGTGACACTCCGGACAGAGAGTGGGAATGGGTTTTACGGTATTACAAAGTCCGCACCATGCATCATTCGGAGTTAGTGTGGTTAAAGATTGAGTGAGTGTTCGGGAGCAAATCTCACAGCGAATCGATCGCGCACATTCGCGGCATTCGAAGCGCGCTGTTTCTTGGGACCGATTGAAGAATAAAAAGACTTGGCCCCGTGTAACCGATTCCTGCAAATCATCAGCCATCGGAACAGTGAGCGGTCGGCCCGGGTGATCCGGAAGAGCAATCCAGTTCACACGGTTCGTGTTTTTTGGAAACACAACGGTGGAGGGAATATTTCGTTGTACATGATCGAGGGATCGACTATGGCCCGTAATGTGCAGTGGGAAGTGCTCCCATTGAGATCGTTGATGCAGAACATCGCGCACATGATACCGTGGGTTCTGTTCGAATTGATGATGATTGCGATGTTCTTCTTCATCGAGAATGAGTTGTGTCGATGCTGGCGCAGGAAAAAATGCAACGCGCTTCGTACCCATCACGATTCGAGCGCGACCATTGAGGAAATCCAGCATTGCTTCCGCAATCGATCGAGTAGACGACAAGGGGTCCAAGGAACGTGTTACCTTCCGCAGTGATTCTGGTAACGATGCATAGAGTGCTTGCACATCGTAGTGTGTCGCCATCACACAGAGAATCGGGCGCTCTTCAAAAAGCATCTTCTGAAGAACAGCATAGCGAATTTCGCGTGTTCCGCAGATCCATTCTCGCTGTGGTGTGAAGCGCAGCCGAGGTAGGGAGGGGAGATGGGGCAGTATTACTATATTCAACTCATGAGACTTGGATTCTCTTCGTGTGATTGGAGCTTTTGCAAAACGAGAAGAAAGTTTTGGGATAGCTATTTTAAGCGCAAGCGCAGGTGAGATCCGGTGTTGATCGGCGAATTGATGTAAAAATGCGCGATATCCTGACGATAGCGGGGGAATCGAAAGAACCGATCGGATGGGGCGCAAGGATTTGGTATGCGTAGAAGTTTCAGCAATGTCATCAATCAACCCGATGATTGTCGAGCGTCGAAACGGAACTGTCACTAGAGAGCCGAGCTGGACATACGAAGAAAGCTCCTCGGGGATTTTGTAATCAAACTCACCGAGATGACGGCTCATCCGCATCCAGGCTAACACTTTCGCAATCATAGACGATGATGTTCGTGCCCCGTTAGGACGAGGTCGGTTTATCCGCCTTCACAGACAGCCGTCGGCCATAGCCTATGGCGTCGGACGAAGACCACGGACATAAGCCCGTGAAGACTTCATTGCTGTGTTGCGGATCGAAGTAATTTTCCCTTGGGGTGGAGATCCAACTCTTTTTTTGTGACATGCAAAATGTTATCCCAGCTGTATCCCATGTCTTCAAACACTGTGCTATTTGCAAACGCACGGCGTTCGAGTTCACCGGTTTCTTCATTTTCCGAAATGACATACACAGATCCTTCGTGATCTTTGTCCGTTACTAAGTCTCCCTCACGAAATCGCACGGGGTCTCCGCGGCGCAGACGATCAATGGTAGATTGTTTCACGACCTCTGGTTTCCATCCCGGGAAATTGGACTCTAGGACAGCTCTGCCATAGATCGTGTGACCCCTTCCATCCCGACTTTGATAAATGATTCCACCGTTTTTTTCGGACCGCAGTAACCGGTCCCGATTTTCATAGTCCCGAGTTGTCAATGGGTCATCCTCCGGAATCGCCATTAAATCCGAGCTACTTGCCGGGAAAATGAGTTCAGGGCTCACACCCAAATCATGTAACACATTCTGGCTTTTTACACCGCGGCGGATCGTTTCTCCGTCCTCGTCTTTATCAATAAAGTAAACCGTTCCCCATGGCGCGCGGAAAAAGAAATTTGTCGGGAGTGTAATTTTTTTGCCGGTGCGGTACGTCGCAAGTTCGGTTGAGGAAACACGAATTTTTCTACGAGTATCAAAATTTAAATTCAATACGGTCTCGTTAGCGATTAAGCGCTTTTCGTTTCCACGAATCAGATAAAATTTTCCGCTCTCATCCTCTGCGAGCGTTCCGGAGAGAAGTAACCGCGCAAACCAACGATTCCAGATGTCCACATATAATTCTTGACCATGAACCGAGAGCGTGTAATTCCAATTTAAGGCTGTTGCCTTATTCTGAATCGTAAAACGTTTGCCGTTCACGGTGTAGGTGCCATTTTTTTTGAAATGATAATTGCTTGGGTAATCCCAATATCTGCGAAATTGCCATGCCGCAAAGTCTACTTGCTTTCCGAATCCCGCTTTATTCCGAACCGCAGGGTCATTCACGCTGCAGGAATTGCATACCCCGTATCCCATCGCAAAATCTACGCGTGTTTTGCTGGGATCTGTAATAGTTAATAAACTCGATTCTTTTTGAAGATGTGTGATGAGAAATTTTGGATTCAGCAAATACCGTTGGGAGGCGTCATAAATAATTTCTGCAGCGCTTTTGCGTCTCCCATTAACGTCTTCGGTCCGGAGATCCGCAACATAGCCACCTTGAAGATCGAAAAAATGTTGGATATCGTTCTTAGTCCAGGAATCGTAATCATTCACGATGTCGTCTGAAACAAGATTTCCTAAATTGGCTGCCCCAACCATTTGAGGAATCAAGAGCAATCCAAATCCAGCTGCAAGAATCGTTCTCCGCATATAGCTAATTTATAGCAAATTTGAGGTAT
>CAZOCX010000015.1:0-12307 GCA_964578475.1 uncultured Gammaproteobacteria bacterium
GTGTTCTGCGTGAGATGCGAGTGTTTCGTGAATTTTCAAAAACTGCTGATCGTGTGAGTCTAGCCGTTTATCGATGGCGTCAAATCGTTGATCGTGCGCATCAAATCGTTGATCGTGTTCAGAAAACCGCTCATCATGGCTTATGAGTGTTTTTTCGATCCCAGAGAATCTCTGATCGTGTTCTTCGAGCTTGGATAAGATCCGTTCTTCGTTCATAGAGATGGACGATTACAAATTAGATCGCCCATGGATAGATCGTAACCGAGTTTGAATGAGATGTCGATGTACTTTTCCCCAAGGCACGACGGCTCTGCGACGGCGCAAGGGACCGTCCCTTAGGAGGGACGTAGGCGGATATTCCTTTTTCTCCTTTCGGTCCACGGGTGACACGGGGAGACTATTTTGAGTGAGGATCATTTCAGGGACGAACACAAAATAGTCGACCCGGGGCAGGATCCGCATCATTTACAGCTTCGGCGCTTTTTTTATTTCAAATGTTCCGCCGCGTTTCAAAATTACCACATCGCGACGGGAAAGTTCTCCAGCGAGGAGCATTTTTGACAACGCCGTGTCCACCGTGTCTTGGATCACACGCCGCAACGGCCGCGCTCCTAAACTCGGATCAAATCCCTGTTGCGCTAATTCTTGGAGAGCTTCGGGTTCTGCTTTCAAGAAAATCCCTTTTGCTTCCATTTGAACGGCAACTTGATCAAACAATAATCCTGCAATTTGTTCGACCTCTGGAAGTGACAATGGTTTAAACACCACAATGCCATCGAATCGGTTCAACAACTCCGGACGAAATGTCCGCTTCAACTCCCTGTTGAGAAGGTCTTGCCGGATCTCCTCCACGGTGCGTCCTTGTTTCAACGAATCTTGAATCACGCCGGTGCCGGCATTCGACGTTGCAATAATCATGGTATTGGTAAAATCCACGACGCGCCCCGAGGAGTCGGATAACCGCGCGTCATCCATAACTTGCAAAAACACATTCAAAATCTCGGGATGGGCTTTTTCAAATTCATCGAGTAGCACCAAGGCAAATGGGCTTTTCCGCACGGCATCAGTTAATTCCCCACCCTGCGATGCACCCGAAAATCCCGGTGGTGGACCGATCAAGCGATGAATACTTGCTTGATCCTGAAATTCCGACATATCCAGTCGGATCATGGTCGTCTCGGAGCCGAAATAAATCTCTGCGGTTGTTTTTGCAAGTTCGGTTTTCCCCACCCCCGTGGGACCCAAAAAGAGCAAATTCACAATCGGACGTTTGATGTCGCGCAGTTCCGCACGTGCACGACGCAGACTTTCTGCGACCATCCGCACGGCGTCTTCTTGTCCGACAATGCGTTCATGGATTTTCTCCTCAAGATGCAACAGCAATTGTTGCTCCTCCTGTGCGACGCGCGTTACACGCACATGAGTTCTTTCTGAAATAATCGACGCAACATCGTCTGCCGTGACCACACGATCGGGACGTGAAGATTGCGCCACAAACACTGCGGTTTCTTCGGCAATGCGCAGGGCTTTGTCTGGTAAGTATCGATCATGCACATAGCGCCGCGATAATTTCACTGCTGCTTCAATGGCTTGATACGAAAAAAACACATGATGGCGGTGTTCGTAAATCGCCGAATGTGCTTCGACCACTTGGATTGCATCGGCATCTTCCATTTCCGGAACCTCGACGATCTGAAAACGACGCAAGAATGCTTCATTGTTTTGCAAAAACTTTGCATAATCTTGACGCGTTGTTGTTGCAATCACTTGGATGCGTCCACGCGTCAATTCTTGTTGCAACATTGCAGCAGCATCTAAACTTCCCGATGCTGTACTTCCGGCGCCCAATAAATGCGCAACATCATCGATATGCAATACCACGTTTCCTGCTAGCACCATTTCTTGGATGATTGAAGTCACCGCAGCTTCGACGTGAGCACCTGCTCCAAGTAGCGCGCCCATGTTCAGTTCCACCAATCGTTTATCCTGCAATACATTCGGCACATGTTCTGCTGCCATCAACTCTGCAAGACCCTCGACGAGCGCGGATTTTCCAACACCCGAATCTCCGATCAACAAAACATTTCCGGAGTGTTCGGAAAACACACGCAACAATTCCTCGATTTGTTTGTCCCTTCCCACAAGCGGAAAAAATGCGCCCGCCGCAGCCCACCGCGTTAAATCGCGACCGACACGATCCAGTAACGGCGTGGGGCGCGCGGTCATAGCACGATTCATGTGCGACTTGGGTTTACGGCGCGAAAGCAGATGCTGTTCGTGCGCTCGCCGACGAAACTGCTTGTGAAAATTAATCCATGCAACAACATTTCGAAATGCATCGGTTGTGATTCCCAAATCTTCAAAAATTTCCGAAACAATCGCGGACGGCTGATACGTTGCAATCAACAATTCCGTCACATCCACGCGCGGTTGTCGTGTACGAGCAGCCTCCTCGTATGCCAGCAACAACACATCATGAAGTTGAGAAGAAAGTACGACGTCGGACGATGACGGAATTTGTTCTCTGCGAATGGCCGATTGCAGCTTGGGTTCGAGTATTGGTCCTGTTAACGACAATCGTGTAAACACGAGCTGTACATCTCGAAATTGTGTCAGTGCAATGAGCAAATGAAGAGGCCGTACCTCACTTGCTCCCATGCGATGAGCAAGTAACCACGCTTGCTCCACTGCTCGAACCGCCAGTGGTGTCATCATCGTACTCAACTCCTGTTTTTTTGCCACGGGTAGTCGCATCACTTCTTGAAACAAAGACAATGGGATACGGGCTTCTTTTGTCCACGGCGTTACCCATTTTTTCAAACGAGATTCTTCTTCCAATCGATACACAATATATGCATCGCAGACAAGCGAAATCCAAAACACGAACATTTTCGGACTTCGCGATGTCAGCAAATCTCGAAAAGCAAACGTCTGATTCCAAAATTCCTGAAAAATTTCATATCCAAAGGCAATCAATCCTGCAACGCCGATTCCGAACATCACAAGATTCACACCGCCGCGAATCAACCGCTCGGTTTTGCGCTCCAGAATCGCTGTCATGGATAATGGCAAACCCCAAAACACCACATGCCCGTGCGAGCGCAAGACCTTTCCCAATCCCTGGCAGGCTTCGCATGGCTGTTCGTGACCATCCGTAATCCGGACTCCGGTCCCGGAACAACGTTCGCATGATAACAATACCGAAGAAGGATTTAACGTGATATCATCTTCCATAATTGGAGAAGGACCGGAACATCCGGCTGAATGAATTGATCATAGAGTTGGATTGCAACAAACACCGGAATCAACCACCACAAAAACAACCCCACCCCCAAAATCAGCATCCAAAGGACTGTGACAAATACGTACACCGAGACTTGCACCAGTCGGACACCAAAACTAATAATCCGGCCACTTTTCGTGTAATCCCCATACATCGGGACAAACAGATTTTTGAATAAAATGCCTAAACTTAAACTCTGAATCAAATCTTCGAATGAGCGTGCGACGCTGCGTGCAACCATGGCTGTGCCACGGGTATACCACCACACCGGAAATCGAACCACATCAAAGAGTAAATCCGTCATGAAAAATTTGATCGGCTGAGAAACGCGTTGTGAAATCATATCTATTCTCATTATAACGTGAACGCAACAATTCAGCGAGATACGAAGTATTCGAAGACTTTTTGTGACTGAGAGCCGTAGTGGAACCTATAACGAAAAAGAAAGGGACTCCTGATCCTATTCGAAAGCTTTATTTCGTTTAGGCAGAAAATTCTTGTCTTGATTCAAAAAAACAGGCCGTGTCTCGCGAAGCGAGGCGTACCTGGTGTGATCTCTAGCCACGGTAAGTCGTGCGGCTGCTCGAGAGATGGGCGCTGCTCTTCCAATGATAGATGGTCCGAGCGGGGGGAGGGTACTGGCCCTCACACCACGACAAGCAATCATTAAAGACCAGGTCGTCACGTCCTGCGCTATAAGGGATACCCTCTGCCTCGAAGTAATGCACATCTCCATCATCATTTCGGACTAGACTCACGGAAATGTCTTTAGGACCCTCAGCTCCGAAATGAACATTGTAAGAGGCGCTGTTACGTTCCGTCCGTATTCTGGCTTCGGCATATACCTTTGGATCATGATCTCGGTGCATATCGACATACATGCCCGATTCACCAAACCGGGTGCGTACGATTACAGATCCATATAGGACAGTTTTCTCCTCTGTCCTTGGGCGGTGAAGCGCTCGGCCATAGGGTGGGCGTTCTGTTGGCGTTGGTGATTGTTTGGATGGAGCCTTCAGCACGCTAACGAAAATAGCGAACAAGATTACCCCGAGCACCAAGCATACTCCAACTGAAAGCACTTGCGCCGGTATCGAAAGCTGGTCGGCGTCGACCATGGTGTCCTCCTAATGGAAATTCTCCGAGGTTTCAAAGGCCGGTCCCCTCCAACAACTATTCCACAGAGAATATGGGAAGTCAAGGGTCCGTTTACCGGATCTTTTTCAACACGTCCAAATAAAATCGAATGTTATGCTGTGTTGCGAGACGCAGTGCTAACGGCTCTTCGATATCAAATAAATGATGCAAATACGCACGGGAATAACAACGGCATGTTGTACACGAACAATACGGGTCGATCGCTGTATCATCCATCGCATACGGTGCATTCTTGATCGCACGTTTGACATACCATTTCGTACTTCCATCGATTGCGGGAGTGTTCGATGTCCAACAGTACAACCTTCCATGGCGCGCTTCCCGCGTCGGAATCACGCAATCAAACAAATCCACTCCTAATGTCACGAGCTGCACAATTTGCTCCGGCTTTGCTCCACCCATAAAATAGCGTGGGCGATCAGAAGGAAGGCGCGATGTAACAGCATTGGTCATATTGAACATTTGTTCTTCAGTTTCCCCCACTGCTAAACCTCCGACAGCATACCCATCGAAATCTAAACTTACGAGTTGTTCTGTTGAACGACGCCGCAGCTCGGGATCCACGCCCCCTTGCACAATTCCAAATGTTAATGCGTCCGTCGGGTGCTCTGATAAAAATATTTTGGAGCGTTGCGCCCATGCAAATGTCCGTCCGACAGCTTCTTTCATTACGGAAACAGGAGACGTGCCGGACCGCACATCATCCAGGACCATCCGAATATCCGATCCAATATTATCTTGAATCGCAAGAGAGTTTTCTGGAGTTAAGAGATGCTCCGAACCATCAATATGCGAACGAAATGTCACGCCCTGATCCGTAATTTTCCGCAATTTGGAGAGGGAATACACCTGAAATCCCCCACTATCCGTCAAGATCGGAGAATCCCATTGCATGAATCGGTGCAGCCCGCCGACGTGCTTCATGACTTCCATTCCGGGTCGCAACATTAAATGATACGTGTTCGAGAGAATGATCTGTGCACCCGCGTCATGTAATTCTTCGGACGTCAATGTTTTCACTGCGCCTTTCGTTGCAATGGGCATAAACGCTGGTGTCTCTACTGTCCCATGTCGAGTTGAGAGCACCCCACGCCGTACTCCATTCGACTCTTTAACAATCGTAAAGGATGTAGACATAAGCGTACCTTACGGATGTTTTCCGCTTTAGGCAAGAGACAATTCTTGATATAGTATCCCTATATGCATATTCCCCCTGCTCTCGAGCGCTTCGCACACTGGAAAGATCGTTTGGTGTTCCCGATTGTGGACCGGCTTCCGCGATCGCTCCACCCCAATCATCTGACAGTGTTGCGCGGACTTCTGATTGCTCCCATGATTCTGTTACTGTGGTCTCACCATTACGCGTGGGGGTTCACGATCTTTGTTGTTGCAGCGTTTACGGATTTCCTGGATGGAGCGTTAGCGCGGCGCCGACACCATATTACAAACGTGGGAAAAATCCTTGACCCCGGCACCGATCGATTTTTGATTTACGGCGTTCTCTTCACGTTCGGCTGGGAAGCATTACCGCACTCCATCCTGTGGACCATGTTTATCTTAGATCTGATTCATGCCATCCTAGGACTGATCGTGTACCTGCTTCAAGGAAAAACGCACCTTCCGTTTCCTGGTCCGAACATATGGGGGAAAACAAAAAACACACTTCAACTCCTGGGAATTTTATTCTTGTTCGCGGCGCTTACTCGGCCTCTCTTAGTCTTTGCGAGCCTGACATTGTTCGCATTTGCGATTATTTGTTCGATCTTAGCTATGGAACACGACATTCTGCAACGCCGCACAACTTAAGGCTCGGTAGGTTCATCTGCTGATTCCACAACTTCCCCCTTCCCCACAGCTCCAAGATCGTTTTCTAAATCCGTGGTCACTGCGACATCGGTCTCGGTTTGTTCTTCATTCGTGAAGTCGTCGCGCGCCGTCATCGTCGTCCGGCCTAACAGCTTCATCGTCGTTCCGACGTCCGATGCGTCGGGCGTAATACTCACACGAAAACTTGCCTCTGGTCCGCTGCGCAACAACCCTGCATACGCATTCACGCGTGGAATCGTCCAGGTGATAGTTCGCGTTTTTTTATCATACACAAGTGGATTTCCATGTGTTACTTCGATGACAGATTGAAATGTCACCTCGTCAGGAAGCTCTGCTGTAACGTTAACATCTTCTAAAGGATTGAGTGTATTGGAAATGCTCCACACGATCACATAGGTCGTCTTCTTTCCTACTTCGGGAGGAATAGGTCCGGATCCCAAGGGTTCTAAATTCTCGTCAAAATACCGTCCTTCGGACTGCATCGTTGACGTTGTGCGCACGTTGACCGTAAACGGCAAGCCTTCTTTGGTTAGAAGCGCATCTTTGACATCTTCGATGGAGGCGGTTGTCACTCGCGGCCGTAATGTCGATGCAATTTCTGTGATCGATTCGTTGATCGGAAGTTCATCGGTTGCTGTCAACATAAAAGTGAGTGTCCCCTGTTCTTGGGGTTCTATCCGATCCAATTCCGCGACTTCTTTCTTGGTCCATATCACATGATTATCCAAAAGTTGCCCGTGTTCAGAAGAAAAGGTTTCCAAGTCCCATAATCCATGGGTATCTGTCAAATCCACGCTGATGGTTGCATCGCGATACACCAAATCCGTGGGATTGTTGTAGGCAACAGTGAATGCGGTTTTGTCTCCAAGAGAAATGATGGAACTTCCCGAAAGGTTCAATTCCAAATCTGGCTGTACCAGAAAATACAATGACGAGGATTCAGTTTGTTTCTTATACTGTCCATCATCACCCTTCAGAAACACGTGCGCAGTGACTTGCTGCGTTCCTTCCGAAGTTTTCCCGAACGTGCCATACCATTGAATCTTGTGCTCTTTCCCGGCCTCAATCGCATCGATGGTCCAGATCCATCGTTCTTCATCATAGCTCCGGGGATTCTCGCGATCTTTTGTTAAATCCTCGGGTACAGAAAATTCCACTCGCAGATTTGAAAGTGTTCGGTCTGAACGGTTTTGTACATTAACGCTATAGAGAAACGGCGTTCCGGAAACCACGCGAAGTGGCGTTTCCACCTGCAGACCTACAATCGAATCGCCAATGACCGTAGATGTAGAGGCGGTTTCGGAAAATGTCGAAGAAAAATTTTCTGGCATGTAGCTTGCTAGCGCCTCAAGCGTCACGGTTGTATCTTTTTCTCCAATAACCGTGCCGGTCCATCGAACTTGCTGGGATTGCGATGGCGCAAGATCCGAGAGCTTCCACGTAAGCGCCAACGTTTCTTCCGGACTCGAGCTGCGCAATGTGTACGACTTCGGGGGTCGCAACGTCACCGTGACATTTTTTAATGTTACCGCATCGGTATTTGTCACAATCAATGTGGTGTCAAATGGTTCTCCGCTTGTCACACGGTCGGGAATTTCCATTCGCAGGGAAACAGAAGACGTATTCGTCGGAGTTACAACAGGTTTCCAAAACCCTAATGCCAAAATGCCGCCGAGAACGAGCACAATCACAATAATGAATGCGACAAACGTTGAACGTCGGGTTCGGGATTTTCTCTGGAATGTATTGGTGGGAGTGTCTTCCGATCCTTCATCATCCCCAGAGTCATCGTTATCTCGAACATCAGCATGGTGCGACGGAGTATCTTGGCTTCCCGATGTTCGTTCATGCATCTGTCCGCGTTCAACATCAATACGGCGTCCTTTGGACTCTGGGTTAGTGGGCACGCGATTCTTCATAATCCTCATTGTATCAAAATTGTATCAAACGAAGGAAGCAGATTGAAGTTGATGTTGCAACGCGCCATGAATCATGTCATCACAATACGGAATTGTCTCGCGCAACGGTGCATGTTCGAGTGGAACCCGCGCAAACTCTTGCAATGGAAGCACATGCAGGCTAAGGAGAAGTTCATACACATCTTGCGGAACCGGATGGGAAGACGGAAGTTGATGATCTGCATGCACAAACCCATAATCCGACGGATGCGATGCGACGTTTCCGCGGAGCGGTTTCTGACACGTCAGGCATTGACCGAGCGGAGCGAGATTGCCAATATGCGAAAGAATTTGCAGGGAAAAAATCCGCACCCACAGTCGTTCGCGATCCCCCACACTTCCCGAGGTTTGCACAAAGCTCTGATTCAACTGTCGAAGGACGGTTACAAGATGATCGTAAATCCAGGGATCTGGATGATGATCGTGCGTGGATTCCTCAACAAGTTCTAATACATACGCGAGAAGCGACGATCCACCTTGTGTATTGCGTAATTCCAAAAACGGCTCGAGCATTTTTGCAGAAGCGAGCTTTTCCATTCCTTGACTCCAAGCAATCATCACCGAGATGCGATAACCCGGTTCTAAGTGACCAACATTTTTGCTGGTAATGCGCTGAACACCCTTTGCCATGGTTGGAACTTTCCCACGGTCACGCGTAAATACCACGACCCGTCGGTCCCACTCTCGTACAGGAGATCGACGTAATACGACAGCATCTGTTGTGAGTGTTTGAGCCACAGGATCGTAAATTTTCTTCCCGAATACCCTCGCGTCGATTAAAATCCTACGGTGACAGACAAGCCGGCATTCTGAACAGTTGCGGTATGCGGGAGCTCGGTAACTTCCCCTTCGGTCACGCGCTCTGCAAGTGTCCCGCGTGCGAGTTCTTCTTTTTGCTGATTCAAAGATGTCTGAACATCCGGGTCCGATGCCTTCCAAACGAGTGTGATCCGATCGTGAAGGTTCAGTCCCGCACGCTTGCGCAGCATGTTCACATTCCGAACTACCTCTCGGAACAATCCTTCTTGCTTCAATGCGTCTGAAAGACGGGTGTCTAATCCCACGGTTTGTTCTTCGTTTATCGCCAATTCAGAAGATAGCGCTGAAACAACAGAAATACGTTTGACATTTAATTCATGCTGAACAATATCGGTTAAGTCTTGCGAAAGTGCGATCGTGGTTTCGCACATGGCAAGCGGCTGGCGCACTTTCATAGCTTCGCGTGCGCGCAATGCGTGTGCAGCTTCAATGATCCCGCGTGCACGATCCATCTCTTCCAAAATTTTCGGATTCTCCCAACGCTTTTGCACAACTGGCCAGGATTCTAAATGCACAGATTTGTTTGCACCCCCTGCATGACGATACACCAGTTCGGCTAAAAACGGCATCACTGGAGCCAAGAGTTTGGATAGCGTCAATAACACTTCGCGCAATGTAACTAACGCTTGATCGCGATCTGTTCCTTCTAACTTCAATCGATCACGGGAACGACGAACATACCACGTGGAAAATTCCTGAATAAATTCGTCCAACGGACGTGTCGCGGAATTCAAATCATAGGATTCATATCCATCGGTAATCTCTCGAACAAGCTGCTGAAGTTTGGCTAAAATCCATTGGTCTAACACGTGGGAAGGCTCGGTGATGGAGGTGATTGAATGTCCTTGTTCATAGAGTTTGTAAAACGACATGACGTTCCATAGTGTCAGCACAGTTCGACGAAACACATCAGAAACTCCCTTCTCCGAAAAATTCAAATTCTCGGCCTTCATCACCGGACTCGTCGCTAAATAATAGCGCACACTATCAGCTCCGTACTTATGGAACATTACATCCGGCTCGGGATAATTTTTCAATCGCTTGGACATTTTTTTGCCATCTTCTGCTAAGACAATCCCGTTCACAATCACGTGCTGAAATGCTGGTGTGGAATGCTTCATTGGAATGGCCGGATTCGATCCACTCGTCAGCGCAGTTGCAAGCACGTGTAATGTATAGAACCACCCACGGGTTTGATCTTGCGCTTCTGCAATAAACGCTGCGGGAAAACTCTGTAAAAATTTTTCCGAATTCTCAAATGGATAATGCTGTTGAGCATACGGCATGGAGCCGGACTCAAACCAGCAATCCAACACTTCGGGAATGCGGCGATACGTTTTCCCGTCCTTTTCGATCACGATCTCGTCGACAATGTGTTTATGCAGATTTGAAATTTTTTTGCCAGATAATTGCTCGAGCTCCGCAACACTTCCCATGCACAAAATGTCCTTCGGATCATCGACATTGCGCCAAACCGGAAGCGGCGTTCCCCAATAGCGCGTGCGAGACACTGCCCAGTCCTTGGCTTCGCTTAGCCACTGACCAAATCGTCCTTCTTTCATGTGACTCGGCACCCAGTGAATTGTGTTGTTGTTTTGGAGCAACTGATCTTTGATCGCGGTTACTTTTATAAACCACGACGACGTCATATAATTCAACAGCGGAGTTTCGCATCGCCAACAATGCGGATAACTGTGACGATAGGGTTCGTTGCGCCAGACACGATTGATCGCTGCCATATCCTTCAGTAGTTGTTTTTGCGCAACCCGAACATCCATGCCTTGGTATTTACCTCCCCATGCATTGAATCGTCCATCCATCTCCACATCCAACATGATCGGCAACTTATGTTTTTTCGCTGCGATGTAGTCGATTTCTCCGTACGCTCCATTGATCGTCACCACGCCTGTTCCTTCGGTCACTTCCACATAGTCATCCCCCCAGACTTTGTACGCGTTCGGATTCTTCCGAACATCTGGCAAATCTTTGTAATGCGACAGAATCGGTTCATAGGCAACGCCTTCTAACGCACTTCCCTTCATCTCTTCGACAATTTCATAATCGTGGATATCCTTCAGGACAAATTCCAGTCGTTCTTTTGCAAAAATCACAAACTCCGTTCCAACGCGAACCTTGATATAGGTAAGCATTGGGCCGACGGACAATCCCATGGTGCTTGGCGTGCTCCATGGTGTCGTCGTCCATGCAAGCAAAAATGTCTTTGGATCGTTCGCGAGCGGAAATTTCCATACCACAGAAACGTCTTTCACTTCTTTGTATCCTTGTGTGACTTCAAAGTTCGACAACGGCGTTTCACAGCGCGGGCAAATGTGCATGGATTTTTTCCCCTCGTAAATCAGGCCCCGATTCCACAGCGACTTAAACACCCACCACAAAGATTCCATATACGAAAGATCCATGGTGCGGTAATCGTTTTCCATGTCAACCCATCGACCGTAGCGCGCAATCGTCTTTTTCCATTCTGCCGCGTACATTAACACTTTCGATTCACATGCTTCATTGAATTGTCGAATTCCCAACTTCAAAATATCCTTCTTCGCTTTCAGGCCCAAATCTGCCTCGACAATGTTTTCGATTGGTAGCCCATGGCAATCCCAACCCCATTTGCGTTCAACGCGAAATCCTCGCATGGTCCAAAATCGCGGCACCATGTCCTTCATGAGCGACGGGACAAGATGGCCATAGTGGGGCAAGCCAGTTGCAAACGGTGGACCATCATAGAATGTATAGGATTTGTCGGCGGGTCGTTCTTCTACACTGCGCTTGAAAATCTTTTGTTCTTTCCACTCCTTGACGAGCTGTTCTTCTTCTGCGGGAAAGTTCGGACGATTGTTAAAGAGTTCCATAGAAATCTACTTGTGAATTTTAACGCGTAATTCCATCATTTATACAATAAAAACCCTCGTTGTTCGAGGGCCCAATCGGGCGGTACCACCTCGTGTTTCACTTCATTGATGGCGATTACGGGCCAATCCGGACGGGTCTAGACTCGGGAACGCCAAGCTTTTTCCGCCAGCTTCTCTGGTGATTGCCAGAGTTCAAACGCTGTTGTAGTTGCTCTCTCACAATACGAAATTTGCTCGATTCTGTCAAAGAGAATGCAAAACGTAGCCAACCTTGAAAAAAATCTTCGTTTAATGTAAGATAACCTGCTCTCGACCGTAATAGATAGTGAAGCACTACCTAACCGCAGAACGTCGCCGAACCGCTCGGTGAAGATTCTGTGGGATCACGAGGAGGA
>CAZOCX010000016.1:0-11673 GCA_964578475.1 uncultured Gammaproteobacteria bacterium
CAAATCCAGTCCGCGGGTGACACGGGGAGACCCTGGGAATCCGACGACCACTATAGGGCGGCGGACAACAGGGTCGACCCGGGACAGGATCTGCGGACTGGAAGGAGGGAAACGAGATTACATGGAGGCCCTGCGGACTGGGTAAACGCCCTTAGTACACTTTACGGCGAGGAATCGGTCGTGGTCGTGACGGATCCCCGTCGGATCGTGGTCGGAATCCACTGGAACGACCACGATCATGAAAATTACGCTGGAATCGGCCACCGCTCGGACGTCGAGGTCCACGTGGGGGTTCGACATATCCTTCAGGTTTCTCTTCCAATTCTTTCATAGATAATTCAATGCGACCGCGCGCGAGATCCACTCCCATGACTTTAACGCGTACTTTATCTCCGATTTGAAGCGCATCCGAAACCTTCGCCACATGTTCCCAAGAAATCTGTGACACATGCACCATGCCTTCTTTACCGGGCACCAACTCCACAATCGCACCAATTTCTTCATCATTCATGCGACCACGAATAATCTCGGTGACAGTTCCTTCGAATATTTCACCGATCTTAATTTCGCGCGTCACATCACTGATCATCTTGATGGCACTCGAAAGTGAATCTAAGTCCACGCTCGTGACATGGACGAGTCCGGAATCTTCAATATCGATCTGCACACCCGTGGCATCAATAATTTTGTTGATCATCTTGCCACCTGGACCGATCAAACCTCGGACCTGATCCGAATTGAGCTGAATCGATTCAATGCGCGGTGCAAACGGTGACAGTTCTTTGCGTGGAGCTTTGATCACCTCTGCCATGATGTTTAAAATTTCTTCTCGCGCTTTTTTTCCCCGCGCTAATGTTTCCCGAACAACTTCCATCGAAATTCCGGTTACCTTGATATCGAGTTGGATCGCTGTAACGCCTTTGCGTGTGCCAGCAATTTTGAAATCCATATCAAATGCATGATCTTCCACACCTTGAATGTCCGTGAGAACCACGTGTTTTGCCCCATCATCCGATGTTGCAAGTCCCATGGCAATTCCTGCGACAGGATCACTGATCGGAACTCCAGCATCCATCAGTGCGAGCGTAGAGCCGCAGACCGACGCTTGAGAAGACGACCCATTGGATTCGAGCACCTCGGATACTACACGAATGGTATAGGGAAATGTTTCTTTGGGAGGAATGACGACGCGTAACGCTTTCTCTGCAAGGGCCCCGTGTCCAATTTCCCGCCGACTTGCACCCCGAACCGGAGCCACTTCTCCAACAGAAAATCCCGGAAAATTGTAGTGGTGCATGTAACGTTTCTTTCCTTCGACTTCCATCCCGTCCAGTAATTGCTCCGAACCCGGTGCGCCCAATGTCACAATAGATAATACTTGCGTTTCACCTCGGTGGAACATTCCAGAACCATGAATACGCGGGACTAACCCCACCTCTGCGACAATGGGACGAATTTCATCCGTGCCCCGACCATCTACGCGTTTTCCTGTGGTCAATAACAACTCGCGCGCCCATGCATCATACGCATGTTCAAACAACGTTTTTGCAATAGACGTGTAATCCCCCAATGCTTTTTCCTCACACTGCTTCACAAACTTCTCTTTCAGATCGACTAATGCGGCCTCGCGTTCTGTTTTCTTTGTAACAGAAATCGTGGGCGAAAAATCCACCGAGGAAACAAGTTTCTGAATTTGTTGACGTGCATTGGAAACCTCCGATGGTTCCTCGTGGACTTGGATCGCAACTTTTTCTTTTCCAACTTCTTTCTGAATTTTTTGAATCAGTTTTACAACGGGATCTAATGCAGTTAACGCCATCCCAATACTGCGTTCGATTTTGTCCTCGGGACATTGTTTTCCCTCGGCTTCGATCATCACGACCTGTTCACCTGTTCCCGACACAAACACATCCACATCTGCAGCTTCGCGTTCTGTGTAATTCGAATTTAACTGAAATCCTCCATTCGAAGATGTCACGCGCACAGCACCTAATGGACCGTTCCATGGAATCGGAGAAATGGTCAGCGCTGTTGCCGCAGCAATCACTGCTGGAATATCCGGATCATTCTCTCCATCTACAGACAGCACGGTAATCACGACCTGCACATCGCGTCGCATGGCATCATTGAATAATGGACGAACCGAACGATCGACAAGTCGGGTCGTTAACACGGCTTCTTCGGTTGGTCGACCTTCGCGCTTTACAAAGCGGGAACCGGAAATTTTTCCTGCAGCATACATGCGCTCTTCGTAATCCACTAATAAGGGAAAGTATCCCAAATCCGGACGTTCGTCTTTTCCCATGACAGCTGTTGCAAGGACCATGGTGTCTCCATGTCGCACAACACATGCTCCATCTGCTTGTGCAGCAAATCGTCCGATTTCAATGGTGAGAAGCTTCCCACCAAAATCCATTTCGTATGTTTTGATTGTTGCCATATACTCGATCAATAGTTTAAATCATTAAAAAATGTGGAGCCCCACGGCTTTACAGCCGTGGCCCCCTCCACAGCGCTTCGTCGGGCGGAACCCTCCGAAGCGTATCCTCCGTAGCCTTGGCTACGGAGGATACCCACCTCGCATTCATCCACGGGTTTACACCCGTGGCTTTCTGCGAAGGAGGGTAAAAGAATACTCATGCGATTTGTGTGATGCCCCATGCGAGTAACAGTACCAGTGATAATAGAAAGAGAAGTAAGAGAAACTGGATCAGATTAATCTTCTGCGCGGTCATGTGTTATTCGGATTTTCGTCGCGATGATTTGGTTAATAAGTACCGCGACGCGCCCGCCGATAAATCCACATACGCATCAACCTCCTGAATCAGTGCGCTCGACGTACTTTCCTTAAAAGACATCAATTCCACAAAACATCCTTTGTTCTCTTGCAAATAACGGACTAACGGTACAAAATCTCCATCCCCAGATACCAAAACAACGGTATCCAATCGATCTGCAAGTTTGATGGCGTCGACTGCCATGCCCACATCCCAATCCGCTTTCTTTTGTCCGCTAGCAAAGACCTGCAATCCTTTACTCCGTACCTCAAACCCCTGACTTTCGAGCGCTTCAAAAAACGCCTCCTCCTCGGGGGATTCGGATGCAACCACGTAGGCCAATGCACGAATCAATTGACGTCCATTCACGCTATCAATCAAGACATGCTTAAAATTTACATTGGCATTATACAAATGTTTGGCGGAGTGATACATGTTCTGCACGTCAACAAACACTCCAACCCGTTGATTTTTATTGATTACCATAACAGAAACGACCTCTAGCTTTGAATTTCCTTAGATGGTTCTACGTGCGCTGGCACCTCTGCAACTACTGGTGTTTTCTTACTTTCGACTTTTTGCGCAGTTTCGTACATCTTTGTTTTTAATCCCAAGGCCGTTGTCAATTTTTTAAACGCTGTCGGATTTTCAACAGCAAAATATCGAAGCAACCGACGACGCTGCCCTACTTTGCGGAGCAAACCTCGTCGCGATGAATGATCTTTTTTATGAATTTGTAAATGCTTGGTAATATCATCAATTTCAGCCGTCAAGAGAGAAACCTGAACTTCAGTCGAACCCGTATCACTTTTGGTTCGAGAAAACTTTTTGATTATGTGGTCCTTTTGGACTTTACTTAACATAGGCCGAGTGGATACGCGAGATCTCGAGATGGGCGAGCCCTATCCAAAGAACCGCAGAATTTCTAGTGATAAAAAGAGTTCTTTTGTAAGGAACTTTGTTATGATAGCAAAGGAACGCAAGATTGTCAATTTTAATAGGCGGCAAAAATCAACGCCCTCCATACTCTTCCTGTCAGCTCCCGGGAATTGCTGACGGTCAAACTTTTACCGGGAATCCCGGTAACTTGACAAAAATATCCAATTCCCGGTAAAATAAAGGAGATCTATGAAAATTCATCTTCCAAATAGTGCTTTTTTGGGAAATATTGACCCGTTTCTTCGCAGCTTCGACCCCAGAGACCCCAAAATCCTCACGATTACGGCAAACAAAAAGTGGATTTCTGTGCATCCCGTTGTTTTGTCGATGATTGCAGCCATTGGACTCACGGTATCGCCTAGGCATATCCAATGCGAAGCTCTTGAAGCCACCTCGAAACACTATCTCGAACGGATGGGGTTGTTTAAATTCCTGCGTGTGCCGTCAGGAATAACGATTACCGAACACGAGCCAGCTGGAAGATTTATTCCACTCACCCAGATCAGAGAATCTGATGAGTTAACGAAATTTATTTCAGAAATAACGCCCCTCCTTCATCTAGAGCCGAAACATGCGGAACCCATCCGATATATCGTAAGCGAGTTGGTACGAAACGTCATTGAGCATTCATTATCACGAAACGGGGCGATCGTTTCTGCGCAGTACTACCCAAAAAGCAATGCTATTCGCATCGGGGTTGCGGACACGGGTGTTGGAATTTGGAAAACCGTCAACAATGCATATAATCCCAAAAACGATCTTGAGGCGATTCGGTTAGCGCTGACTCCCGGGATTACAGGAACAACGCGCCGTGAGGGCGGCACGGATTTTAACGCTGGCGCGGGATTGTTTTTTATCAAATCCATTGCGACGGCCAATCGGGACTTTTTCATGATTTACAGTGGTCCGGCGATGTACAAATTATTAAAACGGAAATTAAATACGATTAAATTACACTCTGACCCCTTCGACGATCGGCACACCAAACACAACGATCTCCCATTTTGGCACGGAACGGCCGTAGGGATTGATATTTCACTCGATACCACACGAGAATTCTCTACGCTTCTGGAATTGATTCGCAAAACGTATGCCGAGGCAATCCGGGAGCGAAAAAAACAACGTTATCGTAGACCTCAATTTATATGATCATGATTTCTCTCTTCCCTCGCGTGGGTTCATTTGCAGAAAATAAGGACGTCGCGCGTGATATCCGAATCAAAAAAATCATTCCTGCACTCGAGCGCGGCCAAAATGTAACCCTAGATTTTTCAAACGTTGATTCTGCAACTCAATCGTTTGTCCACGCGCTCATCAGTGATCTCATCCGCCAGCATGGAAGCGAGGTTTTGGATCGTATTCGTTTCAAATCGTGTAGCGAAACGGTTCAAAAAATTATCACAATTGTGACGGACTATACGCAAGAGGGCATGCAATGAAGCCTCCATGGGCTCACGCCCGTGGTATCCTTCATTTCTTCGGCGGAAATCCGCCGAAGCACCCAGTGTTATATAGGGAGGAGGACAAATAGAGATTGCTTCGCGTTTTGCTTGTGTCGTACAATGTCGTACAATACACTTATGGCAACTCTTTCAAAGCTGGTTACGGACTTTTTAGAGTACTTAGAGGTAGAAAAAAATCGCAGTCAACAAACGATTCGCAATTATGATTTCTACCTTCACCGTTTTTTAAAACTTACAACGGCGCAAAGTGTTTCCGACATCACTCCGGATGCGATTCGAATATTTCGCCTCACATTGAATCGCATGGAAAATTCGCGTGGTGGAAATTTAAAAAAATCCACGCAAAATTATCACATCATTGCTCTGCGATCATTTTTAAAATATTTAGCAAAGCGCGATATTCCGTGTCTTGCGCCAGAAAAAATTGAGTTGAGTAATGTCCCGCAACGTCAAGTGGAATTTTTAGAAGGGAAAGACCTTGAACGATTACTTGCCGCTCCAAATGTTGTACTCACTGAAACACTGAATCACCATCGACCTAACGTAGAACAAGAATTGCTCGCATCTCGCGATTCTGCAATTCTAGAATTATTCTTCTCCACAGGTTTGCGCATTTCTGAACTGTGTAATTTGCAAAAGGAAGACATCAATCTTGCAAACGACGAGTTCACGATTCGCGGAAAAGGAGAAAAATTGCGCGTGGTATTTTTGTCTGATCGTGCAAAACAAAAATTGCGTTCTTATCTTTCGAAACGCCAAGACCTCTCTCCTTATTTGTTTGTCAGTTTAGATCGCGCATCGCTCGCACGCGATGAAACGCCGCTCACCCCCCGATCCGTGCAGCGATTGATTCGCCGCTATAGCCGTGTTGCCGGAATCACGAAACATGTGACACCGCATACGCTCCGCCATAGTTTCGCAACCGACTTACTGCGCAGCGGCGCGAATATCCGCGAGGTTCAACAAATGCTGGGTCATGCATCCATCACTACAACACAAGTCTACACGCACGTGACAGACGCGGCATTACGCGATGTACACAAAAAATTTCACGGCGGGAGCCTAAAGTAGTCGTGATACACAACTTATTCAAATCGTGATTCAGAAACCGAGAGTTCTGGAATCGCGGATTTGCGCTCGTTGAGCTGAAATACAGGATCGAACACCGCACGCGAAAATAACGGTATTGTGTCTTGCGAATTCACCAGCTCGGACTTCGCATATGCGGTGACATAAACCATGATCGCCGTCACAATCAGCATCACAACGGAGATCAGAAAAATTCCGTAGGCAATAACACGGATCGTTAAAAATTTTTGGATCTTGAACTTCAAGGTTTCCATAAGAGATCTGCGTTCAGTTGAATTTCCACATCACCTTCATCCCCGCTTCCCACAATGGGTGCACTCTCTACGTTACCCGGAATTTGACGTGGGGATTGAGAAGGAACTCCCGAAACCGAAACTTTGGATACATGGAATACATAAGGCGAGCGCTCTAATTCTCGAACATAATCCAGTCCTGATTCCAGGGACCCGCGAATGGTCATCGAAAACGGAATGAACCCCACCAAGGATGCCTGTTCCTTTACATCCAGTTTAATATCCTCGCTCACGTTCATGGAGAGTGCCAACTGCGAAAGCAATGTTAACCGTGCATCCAGAGAATCCGGGGTTGTGATAAGATTCGAAAGGCGTACATCCAATTCGATCAACTGTTCCTCTGTTTCTTGCGGTGCGTTCCGAAGTGCTTCTCGCTGTTGTTTTAATGTTTCTGTACGCAGTTGTTCTTGATGTAAAATATCTACCTGCCGATCCAATCGTTGAATTCTTAACACGGTATATCCTAAGCTCCCGAGGACGAGTGTTAAAATAAAGATGCCCAAGAGCACTGTTTGAAATTGTGGCGAGACATTTTTCATAAACGAATCGCAGAAAGCGCCGAATCAGAAAGAGAGAGAGTCATGTCGAGTGGAATCTGTCCTTCGGAAAACAGCGATGATAGCGGTAGATCCACACTCACAAACAATCCGGTTTCTTCCAACGCAGGACGAACGGCTAAAAAAATCTCACGGTTTTCTACAGTCCCAAGCAGATGAACCGTCTGATCCGAAGAAATCTCCAATTCTTTCAATTTCACGCCAGCAGGAATCGCATCGTGAATGCGCTGGATTACAGAAGACCAAACAATCGGATGTTCATCGACAGTCTTCAATACTTGGGCAAGTTGGTCCAGATCCTTCTGACGCTGCAGAAAACCATTGGTCGACTGTTCTTCTGAAAGAAGGGTTTGGACGTCGGAAAATTGCTGAAGTGTTTTTTCGATGTCTCGATCGACCATTGCATTCGCAACCACAACCAACACAATGGTAAGAATTGCGCAGAAACCAACAACTCCCAACAACCGTTTCAACACAATGGCTCTCCACTGCCATCGAATACGCGTCCGATCTTGGTCTGAAAGAAGGTTGAGTTGAATCATAGTGCAAACCGATAAAGTGCCTCGCCTAACGCAATGTCCCACCACGGTTCGCGCTCCACCCGTTTTACGGATTTACTCAATTTCGGAAAATGATGCGCACTCGTTGCAAGCGTGCATGGTCGCGAGAGACGATGCTGTACGACATCGGTGGAGCCTGGAATCGTTACAAAATACCCGCTCAACCGAATTTCCAAATGATCCTCGTCATGCTCGGTATCGAATGTAATGGCTTCCGACAGAACTTGAATGATACGTTCGCTTTCCTCTTTTAGAGCAGCCACAACCTTCCCTCGCGAACCATCCCATCCCGATGCGGGAAGCATCTTTTTAATCTCCTCGCGATCTTGCGATGTCTTTTGACTAATGCGCGCGATGATCGCATCCCATCCCAAGTCTGCATGCACAAACGATGTCTCAATTCCACCGGAGCGTAACAACAACATCAACAGTCGATCCTCTCGTAAGTCGCACAACAGATAATGGCCGTTCTGTAAATCCGACTCTGGAATGACGGCCCGCACTAATGCCATTGCTTCCGGTTCCATCACGGCAATGTCGACGTGGTACTGACGTTTTAGATCCAAATATGGAACAAGAACCTCATTAGGGACTGCAGAAAATTGGAGATCGCGTGTTCCATTTTCTTCTCGATAAACCTTCCAATCCATGGATAATTGCTCTATCGGAAATGGCAAATGCCGAGAAGCTTCCATGAGAACAGCACGATCGAGTCCTCCGAGTCCGCTTTCTTCCAGATGCATGCGTCGAAGAAAAATTTTTTCCGATGGAAGCGCGAGCACAATGAACCCATTTCGAAATCGTCGTGGTGTTCGGGCAAGAAGTTTTGAAAGATCCGGTGCTTGTTCTGTAAACACAAACTCGCACGACGTTCCACGTTCGCGCACACGAACCATGCGTGCAAGATGCGATGTGAACTCTAGTCCGTTTTGATGTTGTTCTGGAAATAATCCCAACATACCAAGATCTCCTATTCATTGGTCACTTCTTCCCAGCGAATGCGCCGGAATTCTTCTTTGGTGGGGAAATAGGGTGGGGCAGAGTACAAAAGATTCGGATCATAAATCGAATCCACTGTACGGAATCCCGACACCACCGCTCCTCCTCCGGATACCCACGCCCATGTCCACACACCATTGGTAATTATACTACCATAGGTTGTGAGCTTGGTCTTGATATCTCCGGGAAAATAAAATCGTTGGACCGCTCCATTCTGCGCAACCAGAATTCCATCCACTTCCATGGTATCGGGAACATACAGTGGGATCATTACATCGCGTTGCCCGATCAACGCCAAGGAGTCCGAGCCATCCTTTGTGGAGTACACAAGATTATTGGAGATCATGATCAGTGGCGCCGTGTCCGGTTGGTAGGGTTCGATACCTGCTGCGATCGTCGCACGACCACGAAATGTCCCCTCCACCCATAACCAGTCTTCCACGACAATGAGACCATTTGCTGGAAGCGATCGACGTTCGATGAACTGTTCAGACGAAATATCATACGATCCATTCCGACGCACGCCGTATGTATCAAATGCAACACTCGGAGCTCGTAAGCGTGTCACTTGATAGAGATCAAATGTGCCGTCTGCTTGAAAGACGATATGATACCCAAACGCACCAGAATCCGGTAATACCATTCCGGCGTCATCCCGCAGATCGGATAGCAACTCATTTAACGCATCAAAATCATATGCCGGTACAGGAAATTCCCAAAGTGACGAGCAACTCACATCCGCGTCGCCCCAGATTCCAGGTTTTTCCTGACCCCCTCCACATCCATGATGCTCCTGACAATTATACGTTTCTTTCGCACTCGACATGACAGAATTACACGTACCATCCATACGGATTCCACCATTACTATGCATTTTTCCGATTAAATGTTCATCATCGCCAAACCACACATCCGAATTTGTGAGGAATGAATATTCGGCGAGCGATGGTTTTCCATATTGTACTTCGATTGTGCGTTTTGCGTCAGAATTTTTTTCACTCCACCCTGTTGCGCGAATCGTAATCAGCGAAGAACCCTCTTCTGGGGGAATCACTTCGGTGTCCCACGCTCCGAGTGTCCCACTCAACGGATCGCCGTAGGTTTGTTCACCTGTTCCAAGAATAAATTCATCGGGATCATGCGCGAGTTGCCATTCAAACCGATCAATCCCCGCTTCCGCAATCGTCAGTGCAAGCGTTTGGTTAACTTGATATTCGAGAACCTTGGTTTGAACGTTGAGATACGTAAATAATCCTCCGAGCAATAGTAAACATATTGCCATTCCGAATAGCCCATAGAGTAATACAAATCCTTTAGCGCGTTTCATATAAAGTTTCATACATCAGTAGGGTCAATTGTATTCCGAAGTTGCACGTCGGTTTCCAGAATAAAAGGGACGCGCTGGTCGGAAAGATCCGGATCGATCGCGAGAAACATGTGTACCAACCGAACATCACTGGGAATCACAGGGTCTGGTAAGGGATCCATGTTGCCGCGGTAGCCTTCGCCATAATATTGAAATAACGGTTGCGTTTCATCGTTGACTAAAAACTGTGCAACGCGTTTCACTTCTTCATTTTCTGGTGGGTAAACTGCCGGAAATCCGACTGGAGAAATCACGCCGCGCTGAAGTTCACCGGATTGGATAAAATATCGAATGCGCTCACTATTACGATCTCCGTTGATATCACTATAAAAGATAAATTCATTCGATGTTGCTGACTCAATCATGTACGATCCGTCTTCACCTTCCGCTGTTTCCCGGGCTTCTCGAGAAAAAGCTGTAACACTATTCTGCGCTTCTTCTGTGGCGAGTAATAAATTTGTAGAATAGGAATTCCCTTCTAAGACTAGGAAAAACCAGGTAGAAAATGCTCCAATCATCAGCAGTGCAATTGCCATGGCAATGATAAATTCAAATGCTGTGAAGCCTTGAGGTTTCATCATAAAACTCCTAATTGAATACGTTGAGTTGTCTGTCCAAATACCGGCAGAGGGAATGTCATGGGTTGATAACCTGCCGCAGATACGGTGATATCATAAGTCAAAGATTCAAGAGACGTGAAAAAACTTTGACCCGTGAATCCCGTCACCACCGTTTGATCAAATCCGGAAAGTATGTTCTGAACACGAATGGTCGCGCCTGTAACTGGCTGGCCTTGCGCATTCTCAACAGAAATGAGTAGCGTATGGTCAGCATGGGGTGCAAGGAAGATCCACAATGGGATCGTTGTCCCTGCGGAGAGTTGTAAGGGTAGCTGTGGGATCGAACCGGCAATATCATAGCCGATTGCTTCCCCGTCTGTCGTTACACTGTAGTCATCGTATTCGACATCTTCCAACGTCAACGCTCCCTCCAAATCGGTCGTTACATTTAAAATAGTTTTTGGGATTGGGGAACCTACAGCATCTGTTCCAACAGACTTACTTCCCGTCAGAGTCACGGTTGCATTCGATATGGGTGTACCAACGGAAAATGTTTCAGGCGCATGCACTCCTGTTCCAAACCCTTCAAGGGATGATGGGAATTCCGTCTTCACCGCGGGTGTCATAGCAATGTTGTCCAACGCACCACGGAAAAATCGATTCGCACTATCACATCCGATGGTGACAGGATTGGTATTCGGATTTCCAAAGGCGACAAACGGGGTTCCCGGATCTTTGATATTATCAACCGAGAGTTGAACCATTGCTGCGTCGCGATCAACAATGGCCGCCACATGCACCCACTGATCCACCGGCAGGGCTTGAGAATGTTGTAGCGTCACATCGATCCCGGCATCCTCATATGTAAAAGCAAATTGTTTCGCTCCAGCATTTTCGACAACGGACATCTGATAGAGGTGTGTAAGGCCATTGGGTTTCTCGAGCAACGTACTCGATGGCGTGTCGGCCGCAACCTTTACCCATGCTTCGAGTGTAAAGGAAGAAGAGAATGAAAAATCGGGATGATCTGGAACCGTCACGCAATCATCGACACCATCCCATTGCAGTCC
>CAZOCX010000017.1:0-11506 GCA_964578475.1 uncultured Gammaproteobacteria bacterium
CGGGCCATATCACCGAAGAGTCCGCGCATCAGATGGTGAAGAAATATTTTACAGGTGATGGTGCTACAAAAAAACGCGCGCACTTTCCGAAAGATAAAAAATATCCGGTTGGTCCGTCGGTCGTGACGCGGCTGCGGGACACCGGGCAAGTGCAAGTAGCATTCGGATTTCACGCATTGCCGTACGAACATCCGTTACTTCCGGCGCTGCACTTGCTCAATGTGGTGTTAGGATCCAGCATGAGCTCGCGGTTGTTTGTAGAGATTCGAGAGAAACTCGGGCTGTGTTATATGATTCGTTCGAGTCTCAATATTTACGAACAACAAGGCAATCTCATGATTCAATCCGGAGTCGATCGGAAACGATTTCCCCTCGCCATGGAACGCATTGTTGATGAATTACAAAAAATCAAGACCGGTGGGGTGACGCAAAAAGAATTGGATGATGCGAAAACATGCTTAAAGGGCAAGATGGATTTGTCGTTTGAGGATTCGGAGGAAATGGCATCGTGGTATGGGGTGCAGGATATTTTATTGAAACGTGTGGTGGAACCCGAACAGCGCATCCAAGAAATCAATGCTGTGACCACGGACGATGTTTTGAAAGTAGCAAAAATGTTGTTTGAACCGAAGAATGCTGCATGCGCTGTGATCGGCCCCAAAAGCGTCATTAATCAGCGAAAACTCAAGTCGTATTTTCGCACGCTTTCGCTTTCATAGACAAATTTCGATATAATACATCGTATGAGCCATCGTGAAACAACCGTTCATATTTCCTCGCGGACCATGATGAAATCGATTGTCGTGTTGTTGGTGTTGTTTTTCTTTTATCTCATCAAGGAAGTTCTCGCGGTGTTGTTTGTTTCGCTTGTCTTAGCTGCGGCGTTGGATCCTTGGATTGATTGGTTGGAGCGGTGGAAAATTCCGCGTGGTGTTGGCGTGCTTGTTGTCTATCTTATTATCATTTCGATTATTGTAGGTTTGGGCTATGTGTTGATTCCTGCAGTTACAAATGAGTTTGCTACATTAACCAAAGAATCCCCGCAGTATTATCAGGAGCTTGCGAATTGGTGGAATCTGTTCCAAGGTGGTCGCAATGACACACAAGATGTTATTCAAAACGTGCAGTCGTCTATTCAAAATATTACACCGCAGTTGTTTACGTTTGCGGGAAATTTTGCTGGCGGGTTAGCGGCGATAATCGGGGTCGCGGTATTGACATTCTATCTCACGGTTGAAGAATCAGCGGTAAAGATTTTTGTGCGTTCGGTCATTCCGACACAATATCAACCGTATACGATTAAAAAAATCAATCAAATTCAGATGAAGCTCGGACAGTGGATTCGGGGTCAACTGATTTTGTCCTTAATCATTGCGGTCTGTACCTATATTGGGCTTCTCATTATCGGTGTGAAGTTCGCGCTCGTCCTAGCACTTATTGCCGGTGTTGCAGAACTGGTTCCATTTATTGGACCGATTTTGTCCGCGATTCCGTCATTGTTTTTCGCGCTCACGGATTCTCCGTTGAAAGCGATCTTCGTCGTGATTTTGTATGTCGTGATTCAGCAGTTGGAAAACAATTTGTTGGTTCCCAAAGTCATGCAAAAGACCGTCGGGTTGAATCCGATCGCCGTGTTACTGGTGTTATTGATTGGCGCAAAACTCGCTGGCGTGGTGGGATTATTGTTGGCGGTTCCCACGGCAACGATCGTTTCGATTTTCATCGAAGATTTTATTGAAGGAAAACGCGAACGAGAGGAGCGCTTAGAATTATAATCTTGTATGACGCGGAAACCTTCAACGTTTTTTATTACGACTCCGATTTACTATGTGAATGACCGGCCGCACGTGGGTCACGCATACACGACCATTGCAGCGGACGTGATTGCGCGTTTTCATCGTGCGAATGGAGAACATGTGCGTTTCTTAACTGGCACGGATGAACATGGTGCAAAGATCGCGGAAAGTGCAGAAAAAGCAGGTAAAACCCCGAAAAAATTCGTGGATGAGAAAGCAGAAGAATTTAAAGGTATTTGGAAGTCGTTGGATATTTCGTATGATACATTTTCGCGCACGACATCTCCACGCCATCGAGAGGCGGTTTCGATTTTCTTGCAAAAACTTTATGACCAAGGAGATATTTATCGCGGGGAATATGTCGGGCTGTATTGTGTGGGCTGTGAAAAATTTTTAACCGAGAAAGAATTAGTGGACGGGTTGTGTCCGGATCACAAGCGCGAGCCCCAAGTGTTAAAAGAACAAAATTATTTTTTTCGGTTTACCAAATACCTCCCAAAGGTTGCGGCAGCGATCGAGTCCGGTGATTTAGTGATCGAGCCGCAAGAACGACGCAACGAAGTTCTGGCATTGATCGAACAGGGGTTAGAGGATTTCTCCGTGTCCCGCGAAAGCGTCAAGTGGGGGATTCCCATTCCGTGGGATAAAAAACACGTGTGTTATGTCTGGGTAGAAGCATTGCAAAATTATATTTCGGACATCGGCTACGGCGTGGATCCGGAAATGTTTCGCACGTGGTGGCCAGCGGACGTGCATTTGATGGCCAAGGAAATTTTAAAATTTCACGCACTGTTTTGGCCGGCACTGTTAATCGCGGCAGGGGAGCGGCCACCGCAGAAAATTTTTGCCCATGGATTTTTCACCATCAATAATCAGAAGATGAGTAAGACGATTGGAAATGTCATTCGTCCAGAAGCGATGGTTAAAACATTCGGTGCGGATGCGACACGCTATTTACTGTTATCTCAATTCCCGTTTGGTCAAGATGGCAATATCGATGAGAAACGTATGCGCGAAAAATATCACGCGGATCTTTCGAATAACATCGGAAATTTGGTATCACGGACGAGTCAAATGATCGAAAAATTTTTGAACGGATCGGTTCGACCCTTGAAACACGCATGGGAAAAGGATGTTGAAACCGTGCGCGAAAAACTGCAACGCATGGATCTGTATGGCGCGCTTGCTGGGGTGATGAAGTTAGCTACGCTCGGAAATCAATTTATCGATACGGAAAAACCTTGGATTCAGGCGAAATCGGGTGCAGGGGTTGATCGAACTCTCGGAAAACTTGTAACATTGATGGTAGATGTGGGGAAGCTCTTAACGCCATTTATGCCAAGCATCGGAGAACGGATGATACAACAGTTTCAATCTTCAACAATTATCAAATCTGATCCATTATTTCCACGCTTATGATCAATATTGCTTTAGTCATCGTGTTGGCACTCTCTGCGCTTTCGGGATTCCGCAAGGGCCTGATTTATGCAGTCGGTGGCATCCTGGGTTTTATTGTTGCGACGTTTCTCGCATCCCGCTGGTATGAAGGGTTAGGAGAGACATTTGGCGGAAGCATCGCTTCCGAAATTATTTCGTTCATCGTGTTGTATGTGTTGATCAGCGGCGTGATTATGTGGGGTGTAGGTCTGATCAATTCCACATTTAACTTGATCGCCATTATCCCGGGGATGAAATTGTTGAATCGGTTATTGGGAACTGTTGTGGGAGTGTTGGAAGGCGCGCTCTTTATTGGCATCGTTGTATTGGCTGTTCGTCATATTACAGGAAACACCGATTTTGTGGCCGACTCCGAAGTAGTCCAATGGTGCGTGAAAATCGCACGGTTATTAGTACCATTGCTTCCGGCAGAAATGAAGAATTTGAGTCCGGTGTTTAACGTGTAAAAAGTGCATGTTACCCCGCGCAATCGACGTGCATGGCCACGTGCAGTTTGAGGCATTTGCGCAAGATTGGAAGGATGTTGTCGATCGGACACTAGCTTCTGACACGTGGATCGTGATCCCAAGCACGCAACTTGCAACAAGTCAACGTGCCATCGACATCGCGCAAAAATTTTCTGAAGGTGTGTACGCGGCTGTCGGATTTCATCCGACGCATGTTAAAGGACCGCGCGGAAATGTGTATCGCGAGTCGGATTTTGCTGTTTTACTTTCTGATTCAAAGGTTGTTGCAGTTGGGGAATGTGGATTGGATTACTTTCGTATGGATCAGTCGCGGCGCGAAGAATGGATTCCGTTGCAGCAGGATGTATTGCGGAGTCACTTTCGCCTTGCAACAGCGCACAATCTTCCGTTGATCATCCATTGTCGTGATGCATACGATGATTTGATTGCTTTGCTGCGGCAAGAAATCCAACATGGAAACATTCCGAAGCGGGGATTGATTCATTGTTATTTGTCGGACTGGGATCACGCCCAGCAATTTTTGGAGTTAGGATTTTCGTTATCGTTCACAGGAATTATTACGTTTACGAAGGACGAGAAGCTATTGGACGTTGTACGAAATATTCCCATGAATCGGTTTTGTATAGAAACCGATGCGCCGTATTTAACTCCGGTTCCACATCGCGGCAAACGCAACGAGCCGCTGTATGTGGAGTTTATTGCGCAGAAGGTCGCTGAATTAAAAGGCATTTCGCGCGACGAAGTCTTGGCTGCAACCGTTGCCAATGCACGCGCGATGTTTGGGATTTAACTTTCCCTTTCCACATTATTTGATTTTAACCAGCGGGTCTTATCCCGTTAGTTATCCCCAAGGGACCGTCCCTCGGGAGGGACGGTCCCTTCCTTTCTCGCTTGTAAGCCACATGTCAAGTTGTCTTGAAACGGAATCTCATTGTTTGTCAATGTTCGTTTTTTGATCGGTATCTGCTATAATACAATCCTATGTTAGAAATTTTGATCGGAATTTTTATTCTCGCATTGGTAGCGGGATTTGGAATGGTTCTCTGGCAATTGCGCCGGAATAAACCCGAATCCAACGTCGAACATCTGACGTTTTTGAATCAGAATATCCATGGGTTGTCCGAGCGCATGGATCAGACCACGTCGTCGCTCAACCAGCGTCTCGATAATGCATCGCAGGTGATTTCTGCTGTGAACCGTGAGCTTGGACAGCTGCAGGAAGTGGGTCGTGGCATGCGGGAGTTACAAGATTTTTTGCGTTCGCCGAAACTGCGTGGAAACATCGGAGAGCAAGTGTTGCATGATCTGCTCGAACAATATTTTCCGCGCGAACATTTCACGATGCAATATAAATTTCATGATGGTCAGGCTGTGGATGCGGTGATCAAGACGGAACAAGGATTGATCCCCATTGATTCGAAATTTCCCATGGACACCATGCAGCGCATGTTACGGTCCGAGAGCGAAGATGAGTCGGAAAATCTAAAACGTCAGTTTTATCGCGAGGTACGAAAACACATCACCGACATCTCGAAAAAATATATTCTTCCACAAGAAGGCACGGTAGATTTTGCGATCATGTATGTTCCGTCAGAGGCGGTGTACTACGAAATGATTTGTGTGGAAAATGATGTGACATCATTTGCTCAAGAACATCATGTCATTGCTGTGTCACCGAACAGTTTTTATTTCCTGCTAAAAGTCATTCTCATGGGCATGCAAGGCAAGAAAATCGAAGCTGCAACCCAACGCATTTTAGAAACTCTAAGCGCGCTCCAAAAAGAAACGCAAAATTTCGGAGGGGAGCTCGGAGTATTGAATACGCATCTTTCCAATGCGCGTGGCGCACTCGATCGTGTCAATCAAGAATACACCAAACTTTCCGGCACGATTAGCCATCTGCATTTGTTGAAATGAATTTTCCAAGTTAATTGGGAGTTTTCAAAATGACGGCAGTGTGAGGTGAGAGTGTAACCACGGAGGTGGTTTCGCCGGTTACGGCTTGATAGGTTCCAGAGAACGACACCACACGTTCTTGGTCTGTGGGATTCACTGCAACCACGCCTCGTTGGAATAATCGGACGAGAATATCATTTTCTGTTGCGATGGGGGAAGTTGCATCTCCGAGATCGATTTCATATTCATGATACCAATATGCGGGGATCGAAGCTGTTTCCTCGAGTCCGTAATAGTAGAGCAAATCGCGCGTGGTGTCCCGAGAAAGCAGCATGGTCGCGAATCCGTACAACGACATGGGTTTGTCGCTCCAGAATGGAACCGGAGTCATCACCAGCGTAAGATAATCTGAACGCACTTGTTCGAGAATGCGAAGTTGATTGCGCCATTGATCCATGGAAATAAAGCCAGATTCACTATTAAAATCCTCACGCCCGACAAACGAAAGAAGAATCCCATCGGATCGCTCGGACAATCCTTTCCAATCTTCATTTTGGGAAGCATAGGGAGGCAAGATCGTCACCAGCTTAAATGCAGAGTCATGGAGTGTTTGGTGGAGCTTCGTGAGAAATAACTCTTGAGAGGTTTTATATGCCTCATCCGATGGATAGGTTGCAATATCGGCAACTCCATCTCCAGAAAGATCGCGCAGAGTTCGTGCACTGTCAAGGACCACCCCGTCCCAATTTACTTGCGATTGCTCGAGGCTTTGCAGGATTCGGGTGGAGGCGAATGTTTGAAATTCGGGCACTCCGGGATTGGGCCAATAATACGTTAAATCTCCGTCGGTAGTAACCGGTCGGCCATCCGAACCAGTCAATAACCAGTCGGGATGCTGGACGAGAATGGTATTCCACTCTGGAAGTGAGGGGTAAGAGGCGGGAGTTTCTGCGGTCACACGAAGATCCACATACAAGAAAATTTCCGCATCAGGATTATACGTTTTTACTTTTTGGACCAGCTCTGTCTGTGTAATACCAAAGACAAACACGTCATAGCGTTGGGCTGCCCACTCGATCTCCCGCTCAAATGGTGTATACGTGGTCCATGGTAAAAACAAAAAATTTCCATTGGGATCTGTCCCAGCAAGACTTTTTGCATGATCGCGGTAGAGAAGCGATGTAGAGTCTAAAGCTTTCCGGGCATCCGAAAGAAGTTGGGAAGTTGTTGCCCCGTCTCCCATTTCAAAACGATCCTCGGCTTGTTGCAAGAGACGCGCAGGCTGCGAAATATCATAGCCTTGCCATTTCTTTTGACCAAACAGTTGAAGAATCTCGACCATTTCTGTACTCACAGCAACCGTATTCTGGTCGGTTCTTGTGGTGCGTACCCACAACAGTAATCCAAGCGTCGAGACAAGCAACAGAAAAAACGTCAACGCAATCGTGAACAAATTCCTCCTCATATACGAGATAGTATATCACGTTTTTTATCCGCGCCATTTTGTCGCTACACGAATGCGCGCTTCTTCCGCAGCTAATCGTTGTTGAAGAACCGAATAGGTCTTCATATCCATTTTCGCTTCTGTTTTCAGCTCCTGTGCAAACTTCTTCGCGCGCTCTTCGGATGCGGCAAGATCAATATCTTTTGCGTGTTCTGCAGAGTCTGCAAGAACGACTAATGCGTTAGCAAACATTTCAATCCATCCACCGGAAACAGCGAATGGGGAACGTTTCCCCTCGTGTTGAATGATCAGTTCACCGGACTCCAGGATCGAAACCAGTTCCGTATGATGCGGTAAAATCGTAATTTGTCCCATTCGCGTTGGCAATGTCACGAATTCGACGTCTTGCTCAAAGACGGTTTGAGAGGGTGTTAATAGTTTTAACCGGAACGTTGTTGCCATAAGATGTGTTTTACGCAGCAGTTACTTCCTCGATGGTCCCTTTCATATAAAATGCTTGTTCGGGTTTGTCATCGTGTTTTCCATCGATGATTTCTGCAAATCCACGAATCGTATCTTCGACCTTCACGTATTTTCCAGGTTTACCCGTGAACACCTCTGCAACCGCGAATGGCTGTGATAAGAATCGTTGAATTTTTCGAGCACGGGACACAATCAGTTTGTCTTCTTCTGTGAGTTCTTCCATGCCTAAAATTGCGATGATATCTTGCAAGTCTTTGTACCGCTGGAGTAACCGCTGTACTTCGCGTGCAACACGATAGTGTTCTTCGCCCACAATATTCGGGTCGAGGATCGTCGAATACGAATCCAACGGATCGACCGCGGGATAAATTCCGAGTTCTGCAAGCGAGCGGTTGAGTACAACCGTCGAATCCAAGTGAGCAAAAGTCGTCGCTGGCGCAGGATCGGTCAAATCGTCTGCGGGTACGTATACCGCTTGCACGGATGTAATCGAACCAAGTTTTGTCGATGTAATGCGTTCTTGTAATGCGCCCATTTCTTGCGCAAGAGTCGGTTGATATCCTACCGCTGATGGAATGCGACCCAATAATGCGGACATCTCGGAGCCAGCTTGCGTGAAGCGGAAAATGTTATCAATAAAGAACAACACATCCTGATGTTCGCTGTCACGGAAATGCTCTGCAATGGTTAAGCCCGTCAGTCCCACGCGCGCCCGCGCGCCCGGTGGTTCATTCATTTGTCCGAATACCATCGAGACTTTGTTCATGACACCTGCCTCACGCATTTCTTTAATCAAATCATTTCCTTCTCGACTGCGTTCACCCACACCCGCAAACACCGAGTATCCCCCATGCGCTGTTGCAATGTTGTTAATGAGTTCCTGAATGACCACAGTTTTTCCGACACCCGCACCACCGAACAGTCCTACTTTTCCACCTTTGATAAACGGACAAATCAAGTCAACGACTTTGATGCCAGTTTCGAGAACTTCTGCATTGGTTGCCTGATCACTGAACAACGGAGCAGACTGGTGAATAGATCGTCGCGTTGCAGTTTTTACATCCCCTTCGCCATCAATCGGATCACCGGTCACGTTAAAGACGCGCCCTAATGTTTCTTTACCCACGGGTACAGAGATTGGGGCTCCGGTTGCTCGCACCGACTGTCCACGCTTCAGACCATCGGTTGATCCCATCGCAATCGTACGAACAGTGTTGGACCCTACATGGGCCTGAACCTCCAGAACTAATCGAGGATCGCGACCTTCGACTTCCAATGCATGGTAAATTTCCGGTAACGCATCCTTGAAGTTGACGTCCACGACCGGTCCAATGATTTGACGGATAGTTCCTGCTGATTGTGCCATAGGTGTGTTGTAAAGACTGAAGAATTAAAAAGAAGATTGTTCGAGCGCGGCAGCTCCGGATGCAATTTCTGCAATTTCTTTGGTAATCGACGCTTGACGCGCTTTGTTGAACTCGAGCGTCAATTCCGTAGCCATGTCTTTGGCTGCATCCGTTGCATTTTTCATGGAAACCATTCTGGCGCTGTGTTCCGATGCATTACTTTCCAGAAGTGCTTGGTAGAGGATGATTTCTCCGTAGCGCGGAATCAAGTACTCAAGGACCGACACGGCATTGGGTTCGTAGAGGTGCTCGCCGTTCTCGATGCCGTTATCATTCGCAGATGGTTCGTTTGTGGATTCATCCGACAGATGTTCCGGAATAAATTTTGGGAACGGATACAGCATGCGCATGACAGGTTGTTGTTTGATTGCAGACTCGAAATGCGGATACACAATCACAACATGATCGGTAAGTTTTTCGAGAAACTTTTTGTAAAGCAAGTCCGACAAATCCACGAGTGATGTGTCAGTGGCAGCCGTGTCGTCCTTATCATAAGCAAGAGCTACCTGTACTCCAAACGACGAAAGAATTTGCACGCCTTTTTTCCCCAGGCAAATGACCTCGGTGTTTTCTTTGCCACGCAATTCCAGTTCACTCATGACCGTTCGCGCGACGTTCACATTCAGTGCACCGCATAACCCGCGATTCGACGTCATGACGACCATGGTCGTGTGAGAGTTGGCAGGAGGTTCATGGAAAAATCGTTGCGCTTCGGGATGCAGCTCGGATAATTGGTGAACGGATCGCGTGATCCGTTGTAACACATCCAATGTCAATGCGTGATACGGACGCGATTTCGTCGCGGACTGTACGGATCGTCGCATCTTGACCGCAGACACCATTTCCATCGTCTTGGTAATTTTTTTTGTGTTCTTGATGGACTGGAGTCGGAGTTTAATTTCTTTGCCAATCGTTCCCATACAAATTACGAGCTGGATTCAACCCGCCACGATGCATCGATCGTGCGTTTGAACTCGTTCATGACTTTGGTAAATTTCTTTTCCCATGATGCATCGAAATCTTTTTTCTCTAGAATTGTTGCTAAGAGTTTTTCGGCGTTTTTTTCGATATAGTCCACCATGGCCAATGCTGCGGGTTGAATAGCAGTGACCGTCACATCATCCAAGAAACCATTGACAGCAGCATAAATTTGCACCACTTGATGTGTCACCGGAAAGGGGTGGTACTGGAGTTGCTTCAGTAATTCTTCTAAGCGTTTTCCGCGTTCGAGTTGTTTGCGCGTGGTTTCGTCTAAGTCCGATCCGAATTGCGCAAATGCCTCGAGCTCTCGGAACTGCGCTAACTCCAACCGCAGGTTTCCGGCAACGCGTTTCATGGCTTTGATTTGCGCAGACGATCCGACACGCGACACGGACAAACCGACGTTGACTGCTGGCCGAATGCCGCGATTGAATAAACTGGATTCCAGATAAATTTGACCATCGGTAATGGAAATGACATTGGTGGGAATGTAGGCAGATACATCGCCGGCTTGGGTTTCAATGATCGGAAGCGCGGTGAGAGACCCGCTGCCATTCTCGTCATTGAGTTTTGCTGCACGTTCGAGTAAGCGTGAGTGGAGATAGAAAACATCGCCCGGGAATGCTTCACGTCCAGGCGGGCGGCGCAACAGCAAGGAGATTTGTCGGTATGCGACCGCATGTTTGGAAAGATCGTCGTAAATAATCAACGCATCTTTTCCGTGATCGAGGAAATATTCTCCCATGGCACATCCTGCATACGGTGCTAAATACGTGAGTGCTGCTGGCTCCGAAGCAGATGCGGTTACCACAATCGTGTAGTCCATGGCACCAGCTTTGGTCAAACGGTCCACAATCTGTGCAACTTTATTTTCTTTTTGTCCGATCGCCACATAAATACAAATGACATTTTCGCCTTTTTGGTTGATGATCGTGTCAATCGCGATCGCGGTTTTTCCGGTTTGTCGATCACCAATAATCAACTCGCGTTGACCACGGCCAATCGGAATCATGGCATCAATGGCTTTGACACCGGTTTGCAACGGTTGATGCACGGAGCGTCGCGTCATCACGCCGGGAGCAATGCGTTCCATAGGATAGAACTGCTTTGTGCTGATGGCGCGTTTGCCGTCTTTTGCAATGCCCAATGAACTCACCACACGACCGACTAATTCTTCTCCCACCGGAACTTCCAAAATGCGGCCCGTGCGTTTGACCAACGATCCTTCTTGGATGGATTGATAATCTCCGAGCAACATCACGCCGACAATGTCTTCTTCGAGATTGAGCGCAACTCCTAAAGTGCCATTTTTAAATTCCACCATTTCTTGGGAGAGAACGTTTTGCAGTCCAGAAACACGTGCGACACCGTCTGCAATTTCCACAACCGTTCCCACTTCTTGATGGTCGATCGATGGTTCGAACGCAGCAACTTGTTGCCGTAAGTATTCGAGGACGTGATCGTTTGGTTTCGTAGTCATAAACAATTTCTAAAAATCGATTAAGTGGTTGGTGCTTTTGCAAGAACTGTTTCAAGCCGTTTTAATTGTTGGCTTCCGGACGTGTCGTAGAGATC
>CAZOCX010000018.1:0-11206 GCA_964578475.1 uncultured Gammaproteobacteria bacterium
AAATAAAGTTTCCAACTGTTCTATTAGTTCACGGTTTTGGTGTGACAAAACACGAGGGCGGGATGTTTGACGATCTTACAGGAAATCTTGCTGATGCTGGATTCCTCGTGTATCGGTTTGACTTTTCCGGACGAGGAGAAAGTCAGGGTGACTATAGTGAAACATCCTTGTCCAAACAACGATCGGATCTATTAAACGTACTCCACTTTATTCAGTCGCAAGAAAAAGTGGATAAAGCTAGAATCGGAATATTGGCGCAGTCGTTTGGCACGGCAGTTACAGTTGCTTTGATTCCAGCAGTTAAAACAATCATTCTAATGGGCAGTATCGCACATCCGCAGAGTGTCATGGGACTTCCCTCAAAGTGGGTTGTATTGGACAAAAACGGACTCTCCAAAAGACTAAAGACAAGCGGAGAAATAATTTTGATCAAACCCCAATTCTGGAAGGATATGGAGAATTACAACCTACTGGAATCGATATCTCATATTCACTGCCCGATCTTATTTATCCACGGCTCATTGGACGATAAAGTCCCTCTTTCTGAAATGGAAGCGTACTTTGAAAAAGCCAATAAACCAAAAGAACGAATAACCATCGACGGAGCGGATCATGGATTACGACCGCATCGGGATCAAATGTATCAAATTGTAGCAGACTGGTTCAAAAAATATTTAATTTGAATATTCTTCTTTCAGATAGACTTTTTATCCTAAAAGCGTGTAACTGTTCACGACTAAAGAAGTATCATCCGTAATCGTTTCCAAATGAAAAAAATTCTTTTGATCGCCGTATACCTGCTCATCGGTTTAATGCTTTCCTTCGTTGGTTCGATTGAAGCACCCACACTTAAAGAAGAAATTCTGACGTACCTCTATATTATTTTACTCTGGCCTTTCATCATCATCCGAAAAATTTTTTTCGGGTAGCTCACCTGCTTGAGACTGTCTACACCCCAAATATTTCCCCAATCCAATACGCAACTGCTGCTGCAACAACGCCCAGAATCAACATCTCTAACGATGTTCGAACCGTGGAGCGATGCGAAAACTTGCCTTTGTACGCGCCGAGGAAAATCAACCCCATTGCCGTTAACACTAATGCGATTGGAAGTCCAGTATCTACATCCCAAATCGCAAACGGCCCCACAGGAATAATCGATGCAATCAAAAATGCCACCGTGACCGTGACACCGACCCCGAGCGGCGGTTTCACGACCTTTTGGGTAAATCCTAATTCCTCCATCATCATCACGTTCACCCATCGTTCTTTATTCGATGTGATAATTTCCACAGCCCGATCTAAATCCTTCCCAGTAAAACCTTTCGCCGTATAAATATCCCGAATTTCTTGCCGCTCTGCTTCCGGCGTTTCTTCCACTTCACGTATCTCGCGCGCGCGTTCTTTGTGGTATGCGTCAAATTCCGAGGTTGCAGCCAAGTATGCACTAACGCCCATGGATGCGGCGCCAGCAATGGCCGACGCTAGTCCTGCCGCCAATACAATCCGTGCGTCACCAGTTGCTGCAGAAACAGCCGCAACTAATGCGACATTGGAAACTAATGCATCGTTTCCTCCTAACACGATATCTTCGAGCGCAAGGCCCGATGTGCGGTGTGGTTCAAGATGAAAAGGATTCATGAATGAAATGTTAGTCCGGATTATTATGAGCGCTAGAGTGCCAAGTCCAAAAAACCAAGGTCAGGCTTATTCAAATTCTTTATACAGTGATGTAAGATTCTTTCGCGTCAATGATTGAGAAACCAGTGGTCCCGGCTCTAATTGCGGCAAGCGATCGGTATAGCTGGGTTTGTTCTCCTCATACAACACCCCCACTGCCAATCGGTCAAGATCGGATGCAAGTTTCCATGCATTCAGGCGATTTGAACGGTCCGCATCTTCCGGAAGCTTTCGAATATGCTCCCGATACCATTCGACCGTATTGATTTTATTGAAGGTCGTACACGGCTGCAAAATATCCACCAATGAAAATCCTTTGTGCTGAATTCCCAGTTTAATGAGCTGCGATGTATGCGGAAGATCACCGGCAAATCCACGGCTCACAAATCCACAGCCCGCGGATACTGCAAGCGTTAATGGATTAATGGGTTCTTCTAAGACGCCGTGCGGCGTGCTTTTCGCTGCAAAACCCTGATGTGCGGTTGGCGATGCTTGACCTGTTGTCAATCCATACACCTGATTATCATGCACGATATACGTCAGATCATGATTGCCGCGCATGGATTGGATAAAATGATTTAACCCTTCGCCGTATCCATCGCCGTCTCCCGCAACCACGATCACGGTTAACGCATGATTAGCGATCTTGATCGCTTCGGCAGCAGGAAGCGCGCGACCATGCAGTCCATGAAATCCATACGTGCGAATTGTGTTCGCCATATTTCCCGAACACCCAATCCCATACACGATCACGGTCTTGTCCGGATCTAATTTCAACTCCGCCATGGCAGTTTTCAAGGATGCCCAAATCCCCCAGTCTCCACATCCGGGACACCAGGTGGGTTTGCACCGAGTACGATATTCCGTCACTTTGCGTGCAGGGATTGGCGGCATATTACGTAATCATTGCGCGAACGCGCTCGATAATCTCGGATGGAAAAACCGGACGTCCATCGTCTTTTAATAATTTTTCGGGAATATCAATATGTGCACCTGCGCGAATCAACTGTCCGAATTGTCCCGTCAGATTATTTTCAATCAACAACAACCGTCGCGCGGATTGCAACATGTCATGCATGACATCCCCGGGAAACGGATGCACATATTGCACATGAATGACATTCGTGGGAACCCCAGCTTTTTCTAATTCTTGCTGCGCTTGCAATGCGGGTGCTTTTTGCGATCCCCACACCACCATCGTGACTTCGGGATTTTTGGATCCATACACCTTGGGTAATGGAAGATGTTTTTGTAAGCCATTCCATTTGAGAAGTCGACGCGTATCCTGCAGGATCCGATCTTCGGAAGATTCTGAAACCAATCCATCTGCTGCGTGCTCATCGGAATTCGCCAAATGCGCACCGGCTTTCATGCCAGGAAATACCCGCGGCACCACACCCGTATCCGTCATTTCATAGCGCAAATACGGTGCGTGCTTTTCCAATTCTTCCTCGGTCATGACGTTCCCCCGATCGATCACCACTTCTTTAAACGGAAACGGCTGTATACTCACATTCGACTCGGAAAGATATTTATCCAACAATACAATCACGGGAATCTGAAATTGATCCGCGAGATTGTGCGCGCGCCACGTAGCTTCGAATGCTTCTTGCGGATCACCAGGCGCAATCACAATTTTAGGAAATTCCCCATGCCCCGCATGAATCACAAACTGCAAATCCCCCTGCGCCGTCCATGTTGGCAAGCCAGTTGCAGGACCGGGTCGAGACGAAACCATGATGACCAATGGCGTTTCGAGCATCGCACACAACGAAACTCCTTCATTCATCAAGGCAAATCCCCCACCCGATGTCCCAATCATCGCGCGCGCACCTGTATACGATGCGCCGATCGCCATGTTAATCACAGAAATTTCATCCTCCGCGTGCTTGACCACGATGCCAAATTCTTGATCATGCGCCGCCATGAAGTGGAGCAAACTGGTCGACGGTGTCATCGGATAACCTGCATAAAACTGACACCCGGAAGCTATAGCTCCGATCCCAACGGCTTCATTTCCGGAAATCACCAACTGCGGATCAAAATGTTTTGCCGAGTCCAATAAACATGGTCGCTCCACCGGATAATTTTTTTTCACATATTCAAATCCTTTTTGCACCGCGTCAATGTTTTGATTCAAGATGTCGGTTCCCTTTTTCTTAAATTGCTCGGTCACGGCTTCGACGAGTGCACCTGCATCACAGCCGAGTAATGCAAACGACGCTCCGAGCGCCACACTATTTTTCATGACCGCTTCTCCGCATTCGAGCGCGAGTTTCAACAATGGGACACCAACCAAAACGACATTCTCTGAAAAATCCGACGGTTTGATCGTCACCTGCTCGACATCATAAACAATGCGGCCGTTGCGTTGCAAGACAGAAACATTTTCATCGATCGTTTCTTTATTCAGCGCAACCAAAATATCCACGCGTGCATCATGGGCGTAAATTTTTTCGCTTCCCGCACGTACATGATACATGGTGTAGCCGCCGCGAATCAGCGAGGGATATTCGGAGTAACTCGCAATAAACATACCGGAGCGCGAGCATGCCAGTGCAAACATGCTTCCCGTGACCTGAATTCCCGCGCCTGCTTCTCCACCAATGCGCCAATCGATTTGATCTGTTGAGAGCTCCGAAATTTTTTCAGCAACTTGCTGTTCCTCCTTGGACATGGAGATATTATATCACACGAAAACAGTTAAAGCTGGTCTGACGTCTTGCGGAAATGTCATTACCGTTCAGATTCCGGCGATGAAAACGCTTTTGCTGTGGATGGAAGCGTGCACCATAAAATTTGCAAATCCCACCGCACGGATTGATGTTCGATATAGTGAAGATCAAAAACAAGTTTTTCTGGAGCTGGCGTATAGTAGGTTTGATGAATTTGAGCCCAGCCTGTGATCCCTGGAAGGACAGCGTGCCGTGCAGCATAGTTCGGTACCTGCTCCAAAAATCGTTTGACGCGAACGACCTTTTCTGGCCGTGGTCCTACCAAACTCATCTCACGGCGAATGACATTCCAGAGTTGTGGGATTTCATCGAAATGCGAAGCGCGCAGAAAATGCCCAATCCAAATAATACGCGGATCTCGATGTGTTGCTTGGACAGCGCCCGTATGCTGCTCGGCATGTTTAATCATAGAGCGCAACTTATACTCCCGAAAGGGAACGCCCAAGCGCCCCACAGCAAATTTTGCGATCAGGATAGGTCCGGGATCATTGACCCACACGGCGATGCCACATAGCAAAAACAGCGGCGATAAGATGATCATCAAGAGAATAGAAAGAACGACGTCGATGAGTGTCTTTGCGAAGGAGAACGATTTGCATGTTAGACGCTGATGAAAGCTCTGCACAAATTTTACGTCCGACGCAGATGGTAAAGAATTCAATTCAATCAGCCCAACCGCTCGCTGTGTTTCCCACAGGGCTCCCAAAAATGCACCGAGGACGATGCTATAAGTTGCGAGCGGAAAGACGGGTCGGTTCACAGCAAGAAGCGTTGTAATGAGCACAAACGGAACAATCAAAAACGCGAATCGCAAACCATTTTCCCGTGAAAATGAATGCAGAAATTTTTCAACGATCCGATGAATAAAAAAAACGAGCAGGAAGGAAATCCCCACCCACCAGAGCACAGTGATTGCCGTCACCAGCCAGAACGATCCCGTAAATACAGCGACGACGAATTCTTTTGAAAATGTATCCATGAAAAACGGTTAACCCTCAATCCACTGCTCATGCCAGATGGAGAACACCAACAAGCCCCACAACTCTCGACTATACTCCGCCTGATGATCGCGATGCTGTTGGATCATTTCTTGAACGCGCGGCCAATGAACGTATTCTAACTGCTCGATGCGTGTCTTGGAAAGATACGTATCCACAAGCGAGGACAATTCATGGTTCAGCCACCGAGCCACAGGTACGTGGAATCCGGATTTCGATCGACGCGCGATCTCTTTCGGGAGCACATCTTTCATGGAATGCTTGAGCAGTGCCTTCAGTCTCCCGTGACGATGTTTCAGTAAACTGGGAATGCGCGCCATTGTTTCGACAAGCTCCAGATCCAGTAATGGAACGCGAACTTCTAATCCGTGCGCCATACTCGTGCGGTCGACCTTTGTGAGCATATCGTCCACCAGCGATCTATTCAGATCCACGGCCATGAGTCGATTCAAATCGTCCGGAATATCATACGAATCATAAAACGCACGCCACAATCGCTCGGTTGGTGGGGCATCAAACGTCAATAATGTTCTCTTTTGCTCCTCTGTGTAAATAGCACGCCACAAAAAATGTGCACTCAAGGGATCGTTCATGACACCGCGAAGGAATCGTCGTAACTTAAAATCCCACGTTGTTTTGTTGTGCGAGATTGGCAATACATGGGCAAGTGTCGACAATCCACGATGAAGAATATTCGGAAGATGTTGATACATTGCGCGCAGCCGATCCGCATGATAGATCGTATACCCTGCAAATAGTTCATCCCCTCCGTCCCCGGACAACGCTGCTTTCACGCTACCACGTGTGAATTTCGACACAGCGTCCATCGCAATACTGGAAGAATCGGCAAATGGTTCATCGAATGTCTGAAGATGTGTAAGAATGTTTTGCGGGTCGGACAAATCCACGGTGATCTCATGATGGTCGGTATGAAATGTTTCCGCGACTCTACGCGCATATGGTCGCTCATCATAGGACGCCTCGCGAAAACCCACGGTAAATGTTTTCAACTTCGATGTGTGTTGAGAAGCGAGTGCCACAACAGAACTGGAATCCAACCCACCAGACAAAAATGCGCCTACCGGTACATCGCTCACGAGTGTTCGCTGTACGGCACGATCCATGATCTCCCGCACACGAAATGCGGCTTCCTCCATTGTGATGTTAGAATCGATGGTTGTCGGCAGGCTCCAGAATTGGCTCAATTTCATGGACCCATACTGAACCGTCAGCATGTGCCCTGCTGGAAGTTTAGAAATTCCGCGGTAAATTGTTCGCGGTCCCGGTACAACATTACACGCGAAAAAATCTCCGAGAGCAATCCGATCGATCTCGCGTGGAAACTTGGCAGCAAGAATCGCTTTGATCTCGGATCCATAGAACAGCACACCATTCCGCTCTGCGTAATACAAGGGTTTGATTCCTAATGGGTCACGAGCAAGAAAAAATAATTCACGTTCGGAATCCCATAACGCGATCGCATACATGCCCAACAAGTGCTGCACAACATCTGTTCCGTACTCACGGTACGCAACAGCAATGACTTCGGTATCCGACTGCGTGGAAAACGTATAGCCCTTTGCTACAAGTTCAGCGCGTAATTCCCGATGGTTGTAAATTTCTCCATTCTGCGAAACCCAAATTTTCCCACTTGCATCACTCATGGGCTGTTTGCCAGAAGAGAGATCCACAATCGCTAAACGCGTTGCAGCCATTCCAACAGGACCAATGGTTTTGATAGCAAGATCATCAGGTCCTCGATGAACAAGCGTTTGAATCATTGCCCCCACTACTTCTGGAAACGTTTTGGTTGTTACACGAATGGAGACGTGACCTGCAATTCCACACATAAATTATTTCGAAGATTCCACGCGTTTCCAAATGGCATGAAATGAACGTCGTGCAATACGCACTTGCCAAAACGCCATGATCCACGTAATCGGTCTCCAGGCGATCAACTCCATCATCCAGAATCGTTCGCGCGGAGTTTTTGGGTACGACATCACCCATCGAATGTGTTTTGCTTCTTTTGTCATTGAGCGCATCCGATCGGGTGTTTGAAGATAGGATTGCCAATACCCTGCCTGGCTCCGAACTTTTTGACGTAACCAATCCCGATAATTATTGGGGTACTTTACATGCACAAATGCGTTCGGTGCATAGGCGGTCCGATACCCTTTCTGGATCACCTGATGCGACAACATCGCATCATCCCCAAGTGTATCTTCCGGAAGTTTGTCGATTAGTGTACGACGAAGAGCCATCAAATATCCCGAGCACTCGATCGGAGCATGAGCAGCAATGCGTTTCAAGCGCAATACATGAACAGCATCAGTCAACAAATGAGACCAGAATCCAAATTTCGTATTGCGTGGACTGTCGGAGATGGGATGTCCAGAAATTGCTCCTATCTTTGGGTCGTTGAACGGTCGACACAGTTCGTTCAACGCATATCTTTCCACATACACATCGCCATCCGTAAGAATAACAAGATCGCCACGAAGTTCTTTGAATGCGAAATTCAATGCTGTGGGTTTTCCCTTCCCCGGATCTTGCAGTGTTCGCACTTGCGGATGCTTCGGAACTGCAGAAAGCGTCGGGTTGTCTGGCGCAACAACCACGATTTCATCATCCGCAGAAACCTGGGACAACAATGCTTGCACAGCGCGTGCAATGGTGTTGGGTTCGTTGAAGCTGGTGAGGAGAATCGATCGCATACTCCTAACCCTATTAAAAAATCTTTCTCTTGTACAGTGGAGCTCCACTGCTTTACAGTCGTGGCCCCTCCACAGTGCTTCGTCGGGCGGAACCCTCCGAAGCTTCGCGAAGGAGGGTAAAGCGTCAGGGGGGTTAAACCCCGTAAAATACCCGCCCAAGGCGGGTTGCCTTTTTACATTAATTAAAGTGGGCAAAAAAATAGCGTCCCAGGAAGTCAGCACCGTTGCTGATTCCCAGGACGCCTTCGCGTCATGCGGCCGAAGCTATTACTCGACGTACTCGTAGCAACCCGCACTCGGCGGGTTGTGGAAGAAGTTCCCATCGAGGTCAAATAGCAACTCCCCGCAGGACCGACCGAACGCGATGGCCGGCGAGCTCGGGGACAGATGATAGTCCGCCATGAGCAGCGGGTTGTCCCGCGAAACCGTCCCGATCTTGAAGCGATCGATCTGTCCGAGGCCGTTGACCTCGCCGTAGACCACGGAACCGGTCACACCGGCATAGCCCAGAGGTCCGTCCAGGTCCACGGTGGTCGTCCAGCTCTCACCGGACAAGATGCAGTTCTCAACTCCCACGCTGTTGCCGGCGAGGTTCCATCCGACTAGCGCACTGCGGCCATTGCCGACAATCGTCGTCTGCTTGATGTGCAGATCCGACGAATCGACACGGATGCCGTCGAATAGACAGTTCGAGATCAAACTCGCGACAACTTCATGGTTTCTGTCGGAACCCGTTCCCTCGAATTGGACGCCCCACTGCATCCCAGTAGCCTGACACCACCGCATTTCGAGCCGAGCATTGCCGGTGATGACCATGCCCGGACCGGATCCGGACACGATGCAACGTTCGAGGGTAACGTCCCCGTAGCTGGCCTCGAAGCCCTGGAAACGGCCGAATTCGAGGACCGTATCCACGAGCCATAGCTTCCGTGCTGGCTTGCGCACCTGGACGGCACCGACCAGCGTGATGTCGCGGACGACGAGCCCGCCCTCGATAGTCATATTTCCCGTGGACGTGATAGTCCAGTCGATCGCGTGCAGCTTGAGGTCTGCGAGGTCCTCCGGGACCACGAAGTCCCCCTCGACCTCCTCCGTGACCGTGATGACGTCCCACCAGCCGGAGACATCGATCGCGGCCTGGATCGTGGGATACTCGTCGGGAACGAGGCGCTCGGTCTGCGCCCTGGCTTCGTTCACAAGCGCGAAGAAGGCTGCGCCGAAGCAGAGACCGATAACACCGATCACTCGTATGCTCCAACTCTTCATGGCTCAATTTCCTCTCCGTCCTACTCGGACGGTTTGGAGGAGGTTATTGTCCTTGCACGGTAGGACCGCCCCCTGTTGTCGAAGTTCATTCCGTGCTGATGGCGAAGGAAAATGCTTTTCCATCTGTATCAGAACAGAATGTGTAAATTTTATCCCAGAACCCATGCACTCGATTGCACAGGTCCCAGGACTTTACGCGGCCGAAGCCGCTACTTGCCTAGCCACCCGGCGTTGCCAGGTCCGCCGTAGGCGCCCATGTCGGACCGACTGCCGTTCGGATACCACTCGGGCCAGCTCGGGTGGCTGTCGTAGATACCGTCCTCAATCGTGGGATCGCCGGCGTCGACGCAGGGCGAGCTGGGCGCGAGCACGTAGTCGAAGCCGTCGTACGCGACGAAGTTCGGCTCCTCGTCGATGTTGCCCTGACCCCGAACACCGCCCTCGATGTTCGAATATCGCGCACGGAGAACGTACTTGTTGACGACCCATGCCCCGCGCAAGATAGAATTGTGCACCCGCACGTAGGCGCTCGGAGAGTTGCCGTCGATGTCGTACTCCCAGGCCGTTTCCGTGGTGTTGTCGGCGACCGTGCAGTTCTCCAGGGTCACCGTCCCCACGATGTCAGCATAGATCGCTCCGCCGCTCTCCGTTGCCGAGTTCAAAGCGAACAGGCTGTTCACGACATCGAACTCGTCCGTAGCGTAGATGGCTCCGCCTGTAGTGGCCCTGTTGAACAGGAACGAACAGTTGGTCATGTTCGGATTCGCGTAGTACATTTCCACGGCACCGCCGCGATACTGCGAGCTGTTGCCATAGAAGCTGCAGCGGAACATCACGAGATCGCCGTTGACTGCCCTGATTCCTCCCCCACCGTCCTGCGCGGTGTTGAACCTGAAGTTGCAGCGCTGCAGGATGGCGTCACCCTTGAGATAGAGAGCACCCCCGACTCTCGCGTCGTTGACCTCGAACAAGCAGTCGTTGAATGTTGGCTGCCCTCCGTCGGAGTAGACGGCCGACCCATACTGCGCGCCGTTGTTGTTGCTGAAGCGGCAGTGCTGGACCATCGGCGATCCGAGGCTGATGCGGAGCGCGCCCTCGTACCTGTTCAGGTTGTTGTCGCGGAAATAGCAGTTCTTGATGAGGGGCGACTGCGCCTGTGCGTCGACTCCGCCGTTGGTGAAGGTCAGGCCCCACAGTACGCACCCGGAGTTCTCGTTCCGGTTGAGCACGAGGCTGTAGACCCCGCAGCCGTCGACGATCGTGGCGCTGACGACATTGGCATCCTGCGGATCCGCGCTGCGGACCGTGATAGCCTTGCCGCCGAACTCGATGAACGATGCGTAGTGCACGCCCTCGCGTACACCGACGGTGTCGCCGTCGACGGTCGCATTGATCGCGTCCTCGAGGGTCGGATAGTCGTCCGGGACCCAGTTGGTCCAGCCGAACGCGTTGGCCGACGCTAGCAGGATCATGGCTCCGAAGAGGATGGCGGAACCGATCGCAAACGCGGGCGTGGAGATTGCCCGCTGGGAAACGGAAATCGCGCCGTTCTTTCTCATGGCCGTTAAGGCCTTTCTCCCGCTAAAAGCGGGGTTATAGCAATCCCCTTTGCCATCTTGGCAAGGGGACTACGATGGTAGGTGCAAGAGAAATAAGCAAATTCTTGAGGTTTTATGGCTAAGACTTCAAAAATTTGACTATTTCTCTTAAAAATCCCGGTTAAAACAATAACCGCGAACCGTACACAACTTTTCCTGTTTTGTCAAGGTCCAGGCGCATTCTACATATGTCGTTATGAGGTTATACGAAA
>CAZOCX010000019.1:0-2367 GCA_964578475.1 uncultured Gammaproteobacteria bacterium
TTTTGGGGTCAAAATGGATCTTCGTTTACGGCGTTTGTTCTATCTCTCGTTTATGGCGGCCTTTGCAATTTTGGCCGTGGTCCTTCTTCTGTATGCACGCGGATTTCGACTCGATTTTACGAACCGCCACCTGGTAAAAACCGGAAGTCTGGTCATTGAAACACAACCCACACGTGCACGCGTCTCCCTCAATGGCAAACCTCAATCAGAACGCACGAACACGGTTTTCGAGTACTTGGTTCCGGGAACGTATATTGTACGTCTCGAAAAAGAAGGATATTTACCGCGCGAATACACCGTTGAAATCACACCACGTGTTTCCTCCTTTCTCACCGATGTAAATTTATTTCCGCAACCCGAACACGTCACGGAAACATTGCTTGCGCAAAATGTCGACGGGATCGCACGGGATCCATGGCAACGCTATCTCGTTGCAACGCGAGTTGAAAACGGATCGACGGAATTGTTTACCATTGCAACGTCATGGTTTAGTAATGCGACCGAACTCGTTCCTCTTGCAACTATTCCATCCGAAACCGTAGAAGTGCGCGCATGGGATTCCACCAATCCTCGACTGTTACTCTCCTTCCGACAGGAAGATCAAAATGTGTTTTGGGCGATCGATCTGTCTACGCGAGCTATCGAAGATTTTTCTTCAGTCGCGCTACAGCAATCCTTTCGTGCCATTGTCTTTGGACGCGAATCCAATACGTATGCAGCAATCACGACAGATGGCGAACTCCTCTACATCTCGAAAGAAACGCGGGAAGTTCAGACGTTAGACTCCGGTCCATGGATTGATTTGACCATCACCAACGATCATGTATGGCTATTAGATGATCTTCGTCACGTGTGGGTTTCTGCATTTCCCGTGACCCCCGGATCACTCCAAGACATCGCAACTGTTGGTGATACCACACAACATCGCTTCTCGGTTCTTTCTGATCTCGTAGTGCTGGAGACATCCGAACAGGTGTCGCTGTTTATGTTGAGCGATGGACGCATTCAGGAACTATCCATTTCCGATCTTTCCTACCCCTCAACGTTCATGCTCCAAGATCCGAGTCATCTCGTGGGTGTGTATTCAACACGCGTCGTTGCTATCGATACAGAGCAGGGCACAACACGGGTCATTACACGGTCGTCAACCAACATTTCGGATGCCGTATTTCATAACAACGGAACAAGTGTGTTCTTAGCAACACACGATGGACTTGAAGCAAAAGACTGGGAACGAACAGCTCCCTATAATACCCAGATCCCCATTGCGCGTGTATTTCAACAATTAGCCACATCGCGAAATGCGCGATTTCTCTTTGGACTTACTGACGACGGAAATTTGTATCGCTATACATGGTAAGCCGCACGCAAATACTCTTGTAGCGCTTCTCTCCAATCCCGTAATGGGGGTCGTTTTGTATTCAAGATTGTAGAATTTCGAGGAACCGGTGCTTTGCGCGGATACACTGTATGATCCACAGGTGTAATGGTACAAGAGAGTCTTGCCATGTCACGAATGGCACACGCCAGGTCATACCACGTGGCACTTCCCTCATTCACGAGATGATAGATTCCAAACGGCGCTTGATCACGGATTAAGGACTCCATTGCCACAGCTAAATCCCGCGTCCATACACTCGAACCCCATTGATCATTTACAACGCGGAGCTCCTCCCCCCTACTTCCGAGTTTAAAAAACGTGTCGACAATATTTTTGGTAACCCCAGAACCATACAACCGATCTCCACGGACGATGTAATACCGCGAGCAACGGCGTTCGACTTCTTCTTCACCCTGCGCTTTTGACCGAGCATAGGAACTCAAGGGTGCGCGAGGATCTTCCTCGTGAAATCCATGTTGTGTTTCACCGTTAAACACCCAGGACGTGCTGACGTGGACAAAAGGAATTGCTAACGATTCACAACAATCCGCCAAAATTCCCGGAGCTGTTCCATTCACACGCATCGCGTTTTCCCAGTGATCTTCGGCCCCATCTACATCGTTCCAGGCAGCTGCGTTGATCACAAGATCTGGATGCACATCGCGAATCGCCTTTGTAATGTGTTCTTGATCCGTGATGTCATGCTCGCGATCCCATGCAACAATTTCATCGCCATGGAATCGTTCACATAATGCTCCGCCAAGCATGCCCTTTGCTCCTACGATCAACATTTTTTTCATATCTTAACGATTGGCGTACTGACGTTTGTAATACTCGAGGTATTCTCCGGACTTGAGCCGTTTCCACCACGAGTTGTGCGCTTGATACCACTCCACGGTTTTTTGGAGTCCTTCATCCAGTGAAACGCGAGGGATCCATCCTAATTCATTCCGCAATTTCGTTGAATCAATAGCATACCGAACATC